>UQVR01000018.1 GCA_900544625.1 uncultured Mycoplasmatota bacterium | reverse complement strand
GACCATGGTAAAACAACATTAACTGCTGCGATCACAAAATACTTTGGAAAATTTGTTGATTATGCTGATATCGACAAAGCTCCAGAAGAAAGAGAAAGAGGTATAACTATCAACACTGCGCATGTTGAATACGAAACTGACAAACGTCACTATGCACACGTTGACTGTCCAGGACATGCTGACTATGTTAAAAACATGATCACTGGTGCTGCACAAATGGATGGAGCTATCCTAGTTGTATCTGCTGCAGATGGTCCTATGCCACAAACTAGAGAACACATTTTGTTATCTCGTCAAGTTGGTGTGCCTAAGATCGTGGTTTACATGAATAAATGTGACCAAGTTGATGATCCAGAATTACTAGACTTAGTAGAAATGGAAATCAGAGAATTATTAGGAGAATATGGATTTGATTCTGAATGTCCTATTATCCGTGGTAGTGCTTTAAAAGCTCTAGAAGGTGATGAAGCTGCTGCTCAAAGTATCCGTGACTTAATGGCTGCTGTTGATTCTTATATCGATGCTCCAGTTCGTGATACTGATAAACCATTCTTAATGAGTATTGAAGACGTTTTCACAATTTCAGGACGTGGAACAGTTGTTACTGGACGTGTTGAACGTGGACAATTAAAACTTAACGACGAAGTTGAAATCGTTGGTCTAAGACCTACAACTAAAACAGTTGTTACTGGTATTGAAATGTTTAGAAAATCTCTAGATTTTGCTCAAGCTGGTGACAATGCTGGATGCTTACTTCGTGGCGTTGCTCGTGATGGCGTTGAACGTGGACAAGTTTTAGCTAAACCAGGAAGCGTTACACCTCATACAAAATTTAAAGCAAGCGTATACGTTCTATCTAAAGAAGAAGGAGGACGTCATACACCATTCTTCTCAAATTACCGTCCACAATTCTATTTCAGAACTACAGACGTAACAGGTGTTATTGAATTACCTGAAGGAGTAGAAATGGTAATGCCTGGAGATAATGTTGACATGACTGTTGAATTAATTGCTCCAGTTGCTCTAGAAAACGGAACTAAATTCTCTATCCGTGAAGGTGGAAGAACTGTTGGTGCCGGAGTTGTATCTGAAATTTTAAAATAATTTAAGAATATAACATTTTAAAATCTTAAGACATAAGTCTTAAGATTTTTTTCATAATAATTGACTAAAATGGCCTTTTGTATTATAATTTACATGTATAATAAAGGGTAATTATTATGGAAAATAAAAAGACAAAAATAATATCAATCGGAGCAATCATAGCTCTAGCATTAACATTAATAACTGCGACATTTGCATACTTTCAAGCCCAAACTGGTGAGGGTTCCCAAACGGACATAAAGATAAATGCAAGTACCGTAGATACGTTATCATTTGAAACAGGAAGTTTAATAAGTCTAACTATGGATCAAGAAAGTTTTGCAAGTGGAAAAGGAAATGCCACAGGCACAACTTTTGCTAAAGCTATATTAACAGCAAATAATAAAACTAATACCGCAACAGATAGTTATAATTTATTTCTAAATATCTCAGATAATAATTTTAAATATACAGATAACGCAACATATCCAGAATTGTTATTAACAATAAAAGATGGAAGTAATAATGAAATAACAAGCATTAGTGGACTTGAATATAAAACAGTAACAGATGGAAAAGGAACAACAGTAAAAGGCTTTGATATCACAAGAAAGACAGGGTTAATAACTTTGATTGGTAATAGAGCAATAACAACAACTGGCTCTAAAACAGATACATGGAATATAACAGTAACATTTGTAAATTATGATAAAGATCAATCAGCAAATGCAGGAAAATCTTTTTCTGGCCAAGTATTAATATCAAAAGACTCATTCGAAGATTATACGCCAAATACAATAAATACATTGAGTGCCACAAAAAGTGGAAGTAATTTAACAGTAAATTTAAATGTAGAGCCAGGGAGTAATGAAATAGATAAGTATTATTATGCTATTGAAGAAAAATCAGCAGTTGCTTACATAAATACTTCAAACATAAAAAGATTAGCATCAACACTAAGTGCTAGCTCAATAAATTATATTGAAAGTACCTTAAGTTCATATACGTTTACAAACATAGATAGTACAAAAAATTATAATGTATATGCATACGCTATTGATAAGAATAAAATTAAAACAAACACATATGAATTTAATTTCTATTCAGATTCATATGTATATCCAGTTATAAATAAAGTGGAGACAAGCACAACGTCAAATTCAATCACAGCAACAGTGACAGCAACAAAGGGTACAAATAATATATCAAAATACTACTATTCATTAGACAATGGCAATACATTTGTAGAAGATACTAGTAGCACATATACTTTTAGTAATTTGGAAACAGGAAATTATAAAATAATAGTTAAAGTAATAGATACAAACAATAAATATTCAAATGTATTTATAAAAAACGAATTAGTTTCAGATATGCATGTATTTTATATTGATAATGTAAGATTTATTTTTGAACTCGGAATGACATGGGAAACCTGGGTTAAATCGAGTTATAATAATGGCGTTGTAGTAAATAGTAGTGGTACACTTAATTATAATAATGGTAGTGTATACAACGGTGCAAATCAAATATGTGCATCAGCAGAAATTATAGAAAATAATAAATACACAATATGTTTAGGTAAATGCCCTGGAAAAGTTTTGTGTAACTAAAAGTTAAATAAGGAGTATGGTAAATATGTTAAAAAAATATGTAAGGTTGTTTTTTCGATACTTTTATTAGTTTTTGTGTTATGTGCAAGCAAAAACTTATTTGCTAATAACAAAGTAAAAAATTCTAGTGATATAGAATTGGTTGATACAAAAAATGTAATATCCATGATGATTGAAAATGAAAATGGAAACTATGAAAAGACTACATTAAGTAATTGGCCCACTGAAGAATATGTTTTTAATTCTGAATTATCAAAATGTGAAAACGGAGCAGAAATATATTGGGATGATAATAAAAAAATTGTTGTAATGGATGGATAAATTCAGATTTTAACACTCCAAAACTTTACGATTCAGGAAGTTCAGTCTTATGTGCCAACGGAGCTAATTTAATAAATTTAAGCTATTTTGCTATAGAAACAACAGAAACAATAACATAAAATAACACTTATTTTTGTTCTAATGGGCCAATAAAATAATTGGAAATTATTCTTATAGAACATTTGATGCAGACTCTTGTATATAACAATATAAATAACCTCAGGTAAATCTTCTTCCTGAGGTTTCTTATACTTTTTTAATTTAAAATATATTTAATTTTATGTTTTTTTTTATCTAAATGTTTTTTTCTATTTATTAAATTCTTTTGCAAGTAATCCAGATTTTAATAATCTATCATATTGTTTTTCATCAATTACTAAATCAAATTCTCCAATATATTCATAAACATCTGGATTAAATCCCATTTTAAATCTATTTAATCCATAATAATGATTTTCTTTAGATAAATCAGCAGTTATACCATTTAAATCTAAATATTTAAAATTTTGTTGATAATATTTTATTAAGGCATAATACAAGAAATAATTTGGACTAAATCTAGCCATAGCCTTATTAAATCCACTAATTTGTATAATTACTCTATTTTGATGTTTAATTACTAAAGCCCCAGCAACATATGTTTCTAATCCCGTATTTAAATTTTTAGAAGCTTCTGCTATATCATTTTTATAAGATAAAAGTGCTTTATCAGAATTCATTTTAGCATTAATAATATTGGTATTACTATTAGTTATTAATTTGTTGTTAAGTTCTGAATTTCTTCTTAATTCAAAATTATAAGCATTTTGAGCATTTATTAAAAAGTTTTTATAATCAACTTTTACTAACATTAAATCAACATCAGCAGTTTTACTAAAAACATTATAAAAATCATTATAATAATATTCATCTCTATTAATTTTGTTTTTTATAAATTTATAAAAAATATTTAACTTATCCGGAGTAGCCTTTTCTAAAACTAATCCTTTTCTTAATCCTTTTTTTACTTTATTTCTAGCATTTTTAGATAAATTATCATAACCATAACCATCAAGTTTTATAATAGCATTAACTCGAGGAAGTAAAGATTCAAAATTCATATTGCTTTTAAGTTTTTTATAACCAAATTTAGTTAATGAATCGATAACTTTATAATTTTCATTATATTCAAAATTCATAGTATTTTTGTTTAATTTTGCAATAGCAATTTCTGGATTTATTTTTATAAAAGCAAAATTTCTCTTTTTATAATACTCTTTTATTTTTTTTGTAAAGTCTTCAAGTAAATATTCATTTGAATAATCTATTAAAAAACCACGTGGAGAGTATCCAAAATAAACATTGCCTATTTTTTTGTGAAGAATTAGGGCAGCTCCAACAACTTCGTCAGCTCCATAAGAGATAAATTCATATTCATAACCTTCTTCAGCTTTAAGTAAAGCATAATTAACAGATTCATGAAAATTTCCAATAAAATGTGTATTAGCAAAATTTTTAAATTCATCAATAGACATTTCTCTTATAAACATATAATTACCTCCTTCGTATAAAGTAAGACAACATTATACCATAAAATGCTGTTAAAATCCATAAAAATGTTGCTTAAAATTAATTTGTTGTGTATAATATAATTAGGTGATAAAAATGGCAAGTAGTTTTAAAAATAGTATTGAAAACATGTATAAAAGAATGATAATTTATTCTATTTTAACATCAATACTAACCGTAGCAGCAGGAGTTGTACTTTTACTAGTACCTGAACTGACAAATAAAGTGGTAGGTATAATTGCTGGAGTTATATTCTTAATCGAAGGCATTAATTCTATTTATAAGTATTTTCATCGTGAAGGAGCAAAACTTTATAATTTGAACTTAGTATTCGGAGTACTTTATTCAATACTAGGAGTAGTAATTATAATATATCCATTTACAGTAGTAGAGTTTGTAACTGTATGTCTTGGTCTTTATATGATAATTAATGGAGCAAGTAAAGTAAATTATGCATTATGGTTAAAAAGAGGAAATGAAGATTCTTGGTTAATCACATTAGCAACAGGAATTTTAGTTGCAATTGTAGGTGTTCTTGTAATATTTAATCCATTTGCAAGTTTAACCCTAACTAAATTAGCTGGAGCATTCCTAATTATAACTGGTATTTTAGATTTTATGGATACAATTTTATTTAAAAATAGAAGTAAAGAAATAATGGAAATATTTTGGTAAAAAAAAGTAAACTTTAAAGTAAAACTAGCATGTTTTACTTTTTAATTTGTTAAAATTTTGCTATACTAAAAATAGGAAGAAGGGGATAAAATGTTAATTAAAGACATTCATGCTAGAGAAATACTAGATAGCAGAGGGAATCCAACTATTGAAGTTGATATGACACTCGATAATGGAATAAGTGCAACGGCATCAGTTCCAAGTGGAGCATCAACCGGTTCCAGAGAAGCCCTAGAACTACGAGATAAAGATCCAAATAGATACGAAGGAAAAGGCGTTTTAAGTGCAGTTGATAATGTAAATAATATAATAAAACCAGCACTATTAGGTAAAAAGGCTGATCAATTAAGCGTGGATAACTTTTTAATAGAATTAGATGGAACTGAAAATAAAAGTAAACTTGGAGCTAATGCCATTTTAGGAGTATCACTTGCTTGTTTAAAATGTTTAGCTAAATCAAATAATAAAGAACTATATGAATATGTATCAAATAAAAGTGTATCAATGCCTATTCCAATGGTTAATATCATAAATGGTGGGGCTCATGCCGTAAATAATATTGATATTCAAGAATTTATGATAATGCCCGTTATGAAAAGTATTAAAGAAAGAGTAAGAGCGGCATCTGAAATATTTCATGCATTAAAAAAACTATTAAGTGCTAATGGCTTTGCAGTAGGAGTTGGAGATGAAGGTGGATTTGCCCCAAATTTAAATAGTAGCTCTATGGCACTAGATTTTATCGTGGAAGCAATAAAAAAAGCAGGCTATAAACCTGGTGAAGATGTTTTTATAGCTTTAGATGTTGCAGCTAGTGAACTTTATAATAAAGAAACTAACACATATAAACTTGATGGAAGAGATTTAACTAGTGAAGAGCTTATGAATTACTATGTAAAATTAATAAATACATATCCAATTTTAAGTATTGAAGATCCATTCTTTGAAAAAGATTTTGAAACACTTGCAAAATTTACACAATTAGTTGGAAATCGTATTATGATTGTAGGTGATGACTATTTCGTAACTAATGAAAAATATTTAGAAAAAGGAATAAATTTGCATGCTGGTAATGCTATTTTACTTAAGGCTAACCAAATAGGTACAGTAAGTGAAATGATTAAAACAATAATGCTTGCTAAGAAAAATAATTATAAAACAATTATATCTCACAGAAGTGGTGAAACGGAAGATACATTCATAGCAGATTTAGCAGTTGGACTTGCCATTCCATTTATTAAAACAGGTTCAATGTGTCGTGGAGAACGAATTGCTAAATATAACAGACTAATGAGAATTGAAGAAAAATTAAAAAGAGACTAGTTATTTAGTCTTTTTTATTTTATAATAATAATGGTGATAATATGAAAAAAATCGTAGATGGCAATAATGCTTGTAGTAAGATTGCATATTACTTCAGTGAAGTATGCAGTATCTATCCAATAACACCATCAAGTCCGATGGCCTCAAATATTGATGCTTTAACAAGCACTAATTTGCTTAATATATTTAATGATAAACCAAGAGTTTTAGAAATGGAATCAGAAGCTGGAGCAGCCGGAGCTCTACATGGAGCCCTTTTATCAGGCTCTTTAGCATCAACATTTACAGCTAGTCAAGGGCTTTTATTAATGATACCCAATATGTATAAAATAGCGGGAGAAATGTTACCCGCAGTAATTCATGTTGCAGCCAGAAGTCTTGCAACTCATGCCTTATCAATATTCGGAGATCATCAAGACATTTATGCAACTCGTGCTACAGGATTTTGTATTCTTGCATCATCTAGTGTATTTGATGCTCAAAATCTAGCTGCTGTAGCTCATTTATCTGCCATAAAAGGAAGCCTTCCATTTGTGCATTTTTTTGATGGTTTTAGAACTAGTCATGAATTAAATACTATTGAAGAGTTACCCGAAGATAAGCTTTTATCACTAGTTGACTATGACGCAATTAATAAATATAAAGATAGATGTTTAAATGTTGATAAAAAATATCAATATGGAATGGCTCAAAATGAAGATATTTATTTTCAATGCATGGAAGCAAGAAATAAATATTATGATGCTATGCCTAATGTTGTAAATGATTATATGAAAAAGATTAATGACATAATGAAAACAGATTATAAACCTTTTAATTATTATGGAGCAAGTGCTGCCAAAAATATAATTGTTGCTATGGGGAGTGTAACAGACACTATCAAAGAAGTGGTAAAAAAGTTAGACAATGTTGGTTTAATTGAAGTTCATTTATATCGTCCATTTAGTAAAGAATATTTCTTAAATGTTTTACCAAAGTCCGTTAAAAATATTGCAGTTTTAGATAGAACAAAAGAAGCTGGATCAACCGGAGAACCTTTATACCTAGATGTATGTAGTATTTTAAAGAATAAAAATATCAATATATACGGAGGAAGATTTGGTTTATCAAGTAAAAATACTACACCAGATGAAATTTATAGTGTTTATAAAATGCTTGAAGAAAGTCCAAAAGAAAATTTTACAATAGGTATAAATGATGATGTAACAAATTTAAGCCTAAAAGAAGAACATATAGAAATTGAAAATAATAATAAAGAAATAAAAGTCGTAGGTTTTGGCAGTGATGGTATGGTAAGTGCTAGTAAAGATTTACTAAAGATATTACATGCTAAGAAAGATTTGTATGTTCAAGGATATTTTGAATATGATTCTAAAAAAAGTGGCGGAGTAACAATATCTCATTTAAGATATGGAAGTGATAAAATAAATGAACCATACTATGTAACTCATCCAGAAATAGCTGTAGTTACAAAAGATATTTATTTTAGAATGTTTGATATAATAAGAAATTTAAAAGAAAATGGAACATTACTTATTAACACTATTAAAAATGAAGAAGAATTATTAAAATTATTACCTACTAAAGTTAAGAATACAATCTTTAAGAAA
Organism: uncultured Mycoplasmatota bacterium; assembly: GCA_900544625.1. Taxonomy (GTDB): domain Bacteria; phylum Bacillota_I; class Bacilli_A; order RF39; family UBA660; genus Onthocola_B. The sequence continues at coordinate 15,331 of UQVR01000018.1, read as the reverse complement.
AATATTAAAGTATATTATATAGATGCTGAAAATATAGCAAGTAAAAATAATTTAAAAGGTAAAATTAGTAAAATAATGGAAGTACTAATTCTTAACTTATTACATGTTGAAGATGCCACATCTATGCTTGAAGAATCAATTAAAAAGACATTCGCTACAAAAGGTGAAGATATAGTTAATAACAACATTTTAGCAATGCATGAAGCTTTATCAAATTTAAAAGAACTTAAAGTTACTCATGAATATGATGAAACAATAAGTATTGTCGATGATAGTGTAATAAATATGATTAATGAGCGAAGAGGTAATGAAATACCTATTAGTATGTTAATGGATTATGCTTGTGGTCGTTTTCCTGGAGCAACTACTAACAATGAAAAGAGAAATATTTCTAATGTAGTTCCAAGATGGATTAAAGAAAACTGTATTGAATGTGGCATGTGTGCCTTAGCCTGTCCACATGCAGTAATCAGAGCTATAGCAAATGAAAATGATTCAGATGGTATCCCGTTTATAGGAAAAGATGGTTTAAAATATTCTATTAAAATTAGTGAAAAAGATTGTACAGGATGTGGAGTATGTGAAAGTGTATGTCCTGGTAAAATGGGTAAAAAAGCCTTAGAGATGGTGGAAAAAACTGATAAAATTGGTATTGATTTTGATAGTATAAAAAGTGTTAATCCTCTACCTAAAACAACAATTAAAGGTGTAGCTTTAGAGCGTCCACTATTTGCATACTCTGGTGCATGTGCAGGATGTGGAGAAACTCCATATATTAAGATGCTAACTCAAATACTCGGAGAAAAATTAGTAATTGCCAATGCTACGGGTTGCTCAAGCATTTATGGTGGCTCAACCCCATCAACACCATATAGCATTCCATGGGCAAATTCTTTATTCGAAGATAATGCAGAATTTGCCTTAGGTATTCATATTTCTTACAAACAAAAAAGAGATAGAATAAAACACATAATGGAAGAAACTATAAACTCTGTTGATGAAGATATTAAAGAATTATTCACAAAATGGTTAGAAAGTGAAAATGATTCTGCAATAACTAAGGATATTAAAGAAAAATTAGAAGATAAATTAATTCCAAAAGAATTAAAAGATTTAATTGATTATGTTCCTGCTAGAACTATCTGGGCAATTGGTGGAGATGGTTGGGCATATGATATTGGTTATGGTGGTCTAGATCATGTCCTTCACTCAAATGAAAATATTAAAATATTAGTTTTAGATACAGAAGTATATTCGAATACTGGAGGACAAGCAAGTAAATCAACAAAACTTGGAGCAGTTGCAGAATTTGCTAACTTTGGTAAACGAACAATAAAAAAAGATTTATTTAAGATAGCATCATGTATCCCAAATTGCTATGTAGCATCAATTTCTCTCGGAGCTAATATGATGCAAGCAATTAAAGCATTCAATGAAGCTGAAGCACATAATGGTCCAGCAATCATAATTGCTTATTCGCCATGTATTGAACATGGTATAAAAACTGGTATGACTACATCAAGTGAAGAACAAAAACTAGCGGTAGAATGCGGTTATACAATTCTTATGAGATATGATGGAAAGTATCATATTGATTCAAAAGAACCAGATTTTAATAAATATGAAACATTCTTAGATAATGAAATTAGATTTAATGCTTTAAAAATTAAAAATAAAGAATTTGCATCAAAAATACTTGAAGAACAAAAAGAAAATGCAATTAAGAGATATGAATATTATAAGAAAGTAAGTGAGTAATCACTTATTTTTTTGTATAAAAAAAGCGGAGACTCCCGAAGGAATCTCCTAAAAGAATAAAAAGGGGTTGACTAGTGTGATACTAGCACCAATTCGCCTTCTTTAAGTGAATTGGTGATTACTATCTTAATCGAAAAAGTGTAATTTGTCAAGCGATTTTTACAAATTTCTGATATAATATTTACGGAGGTTAAAATGAACTTAGAATTATTACCAAAAGTGGGCCCGAAAACTATAAATATATTAAATAGAATTAATATAAATACAGTTGAAGATTTATTAACATATTATCCATACCGTTATAATATTATTAAATTTATAAATATTGAAGATGCTGATGATACAATGACTTATTATATTAAAGCTAAAATTTTAAGTGTGCCAAAAGTAACATATATCAAAAGAAATTTTAATAAATTAGATTTTTTTGCAACAAATAATAATCATGAATTTAAAGTTACTATATTTAATAGATCATTTTTAAAAAGAAATCTAACTGTGGATAAAGAAATAGTGATAATTGGTAAATATTCTAAAATAAAAAATGTATTTACTGCCAATGATATTAAATTTAATGTTGATGAAGAAAGAATTGAACCTATTTATCATTTAACCGAAGGCATTAAAAATTCAGGTTTAGAAAATATTATAAATGGTGCCTTATCAACTAAAATATCTTTAAGTGATAATATACCAAATTATCTAAATGAAAAATATAAACTATTAACAAAGTGTGATGCCATAAGAAAAATACATCAACCAAAAACTATCAACGATATAAAACAAAGTGAATTAAAACTTATTTACGAAGAGTTATTTACATATATGTTTAAAATTAATTATTTAAAAGGTATAAATAAAATATCTAAAGGACTACCCAAAGAATTTAATGACAATGATATCCAAGATTTTTTATCGAGTCTAAATTTTTTATTAACTAAAGATCAATTATCAACTATTGAAGATATTTTAAAAGATATGAAAGAAAGCAAAAGGATGAATAGGTTAGTACTCGGAGATGTTGGTTCAGGAAAAACCATCGTAGCAATTGTTGCCATTTTAGCAAACTTTCTATCTGGATATCAATCCACATTTATGGCACCAACTGAAATTTTAGCAAAACAACATTATGAGTCTATTAAAGAATACTTTAAAGAATATGATATAAACATCAGTTTATTAACAGGAAGTATTACCAAAAAACAAAAAGAAAATATTTATAATCAAATAACAAATGGAGAAATAGATTTAGTTATAGGTACACATGCTTTATTAAATGATAATTTAAATTTTAAAAATTTAGGGCTAGTAATTACCGATGAACAACATAGATTCGGAGTAAACCAAAGAAACTTATTACAAAATAAAGGGTTAAATGGCGAAGCGGATGTATTATATTTATCAGCAACACCAATACCTAGAACTTATGCTTTAACTATTTATGGTGACTTAGATTTATCACAAATAAAGACTAAACCAAATATTAGAAAAGAAATAATAACTAAAATAGCAGATGAAAAAAACATTAAAGAAGTATTATTAAAAATGTATGAAGAATTAAAACTTAATCATCAAATATTTGTTGTTTCTCCATTCATAGAACAAAATGATGAGCTAAATTTAAATAGTGTAATGGAACTAAAAGAAAAATTAAATAAAGCTTTCAATAATAAAGTAAGAATCGAAATATTACATGGAAAATTAAAACAAAAAGAAAAAGATGAATTAATGAAAGGGTTTGCAGAAAATAAAATAAATATTTTAATATCTACGACAGTTATTGAAGTTGGTATTGATATTCCCAATGCAACAATGATGGTTATATATAATGCCGAAAGATTTGGGCTAGCAACACTTCACCAACTACGTGGTAGAGTAGGAAGAAGTGGTATTCAAAGTTATTGTTATTTAGTAACTAATTCTTTTAACAATGAAAGACTAAAAGTAATGGAAGAATCATCTGATGGCTTCTATATTGCAGAAAAGGACTTTGAACAAAGGGGACAAGGTGATTTGTTCGGGGTTAAACAAAGTGGAGATATGTCATTTAAAATTGCTAATCTAAAAAGAGATTTTAATATATTATCTCAAGCTAATATTGATGCTAAAGAATTTTTAGATAATAAATCTTATCTAAATTATGAATATTATACTAAAATTATAAAAGAAATAGATTTCTTAGATTAACAAAAAGAGCTTACCTAGATGTAAACTCTTCTTTTGCTTTTAAATTATCTTTAACATAAATCCAATATCTATATTCCATAATACCTTCATGCATAGATGGTACTAATGTATCAGACTTTCCAATAAACTTATTCATAGTTCTTTTTGATGCTATATTATTTTCACGACATGTAACCAAAGCATTTTCAATTCCCAGCTTATCAAATTCATTTAATAATAAATCTAACAAAGTGGTAGCATATCCTTTTTTTCTTTCACTAGGTCTAATGGCATAGCCAACATTTCCTCCAATTTCATATAATTTTCCTTTAAGTTCATGTCTTACATTTGCTGCACCATATATTTTTCCAAATTCATCAGTTAAAACATATGAAGTTTGATTAGCCCGATTTGGATTAGTATCACTAATATGTTTGTTTTTTTCTAATGAATTAAAAAACTCTTCAAAAGAATGATCTAATATGTTTTGAAAATTATTTATTCCTTCAAAAGGATATTCATCATTTGCATTTTGAAATTCCTTTGCCATACTTTCTAGTTCTTGCCTATCATCTTTAGTTATTTCTCTTACTAAAAAACTCATATTATCACTTCCTTAACATTTAGTTATTAATATGATATCATATTAAATGAGAATATGAAAGAATCAACTTAATTTATTTATAATAATTATTTTTTAGCTGTACATTTATATATTAAAAACGGAGCCTTTCGGCTCCTTCAGGGGGTTTTGGTTGATCTCTTCACATTGAGATTCGTAAGAGAGATCAGGTTATTAGCATGACTTGTATCATGCTAGTATAATCTTAATATTTTTTTTAAGGTTTGTCAATAAGTTTTTCATAATTTGACAAATATTTCATCTAATAATATAATTTGCTTGTAAAGACAATTGATAAAGTCAATATAAAAAATATGAAAGGAAATAAATTATTATAGTGAATATAAAAATATAGTTTTACAATAATAATAACTCATGAAAAATGATATTAAATGTAAGTAGTAGAACAGATATTATAGCATTTTACGAAAAATGGTTAATTAAAAGAGTAGAAGCAGGTTTTGTGGATGTAAGAAATCCTTTTAATCCTAAGTTAGTAAATAGAATTAATTTTTCAGATATTGATTTAATTTTATTTTGTACTAAAAATCCAATACCAATATTAAATGATTTAAACAAAATTAAAATTCCATATTTATTTCAAATAACAATAACACCATATAAAAGAGATATTGAACCGAACGTTCCTTCAAAAAAAGAAGTTATTGAAGCTGTAAAAAAAATATCACGAGCAATTGGCAAAGAAAACGTTTCTGTAAGATACGATCCAATATTCTTAAGTGAAAAATATAACATTACTTATCATATTAAAGCATTTAAAAAATTGTGTATGTTACTAAATGGATATGTAGAAACTATAATTGTGTCATTTCTAGATGAATATAAAAATGTTTTAAAGAACAAAAATGTGTTACAGTATCGTAATTTTACAGAAGAAGATTATAAAATAATTGGAAAAAATTTTAGTAAAATAGCAAAACTCAACAATATGAAAGTTCAAACTTGTTTTGAAGATCGAAATCTTACAGAATATGGTTTTACAAAAGGGGAATGTTTATCACATGAACTTGCATATAGATTAACAGGTAAAAAGTATAAAAGTTGGAAAGCAAGAAAATGTAACTGTGCAGAGATGGTTGACATTGGTGTATATAATTCCTGTAAACATTTTTGTAAATATTGTTATGCTAACTATGATGAAAAGATAGTTAATAATAATTTTAAAAATCATGATGTAAATTCTTCGCTACTCATAGGAAATCTAGAAGATGATGTTATTATAAAAACGAGAAAATAATAAAATGCACTTAAAAGTTGATAGAATAATTAGATAATTTATAATATAATTATTTTGTAAAAAGAAAGGGTGTATTTATGAAATTTGGTGAAAACTTAAAAAATATTAGAAAGTCAAAAAATATATCTCAAGAATATCTAGCAGAAAAACTTGGAGTATCAAGACAAAGCGTTTCAAAGTGGGAAACCGGAGAAAATTTTCCAAGTATGAATAATATAATGTGTCTCTGTGAAATATTTAAATGTAAAATCAATGATTTGGTACATGAAGACTTTACAGACATAGAATCTTTAGATAGTGAAATAAAAGAAAGTGTAGTTAAATTCAAAAAAGAAAAGCAAATAAAAGTGAAGTTAATAAGCAAAATTATATATATAATGGCTAACATAGTAAATAAGATATTTATTGGTGTAGCTGTTTTAATAAGCATAATGATCTTAGCATTGCCATTCATAGGTAAATCTGCCAGAATTAGTGGAACAGACCTACTCATATCTAATGTCAAAGTTGCTAGTATTACAACATATGGAGAACTAGCTTATGAATATATAAATAATCATTCTTTTGATGAAATAATATTCCATGCCGAAATACTACTAGTTGGAAGTTTAATTAGCATAGTATGTATAGCTAAAGTATTTGAAAATTTGTATAAATTGTTCTTTAATATTCATAATGGAGATACACCATTTACTTTAGATAACATTAATCGTATTAAAAAAATATCATTCTTTATAATATTTTATATTGTATTTAGTTTTATATATGGGGTAATGTGTAGTATACTAATGGAATTAAATCTAGGAGCTGAATTAGAACTAACAGATATAGTCTACGCATTAATTATTTATAGTATTTCCTTTATATTTGAATATGGATATGAACTTCAAATAGATAGTAAAGGCAAAATGTATGAAAATTAATTTGACAAATGTACTCGTTAAGTGTTAAAATATAGCTCAAAACGGGGGTTTTAAAATGGATGTTAATACATTTTTCTTACTTTATGGAGGTATTAAAGCATATACAATGTTTTTATCTGATTGTTTTATGGGGAACTCTAAAGTAAGTGATTTCATATTAAAAGAAGATTATTTTTACATGGCTAAATTCAGTTTAGCAATGTGTAGTTTATTTGTTGTCAAGGAAGAATTAATCGAAGGATCAAAAAACAATTTTATTTGTAAAACCATTGATGAAGGAATCTTAAATTGTGTTAAAGAAGTTGCCGTTCAAACAAAAGATGGTTTTGAAATTGATGGAGTAATATTTAAAAATCCAGAAGAAATTGTTGGTTTAATTAGAAATAAACTAGCACATGGAGAATTTATTATAGATTTAGAAAACAAAAAAATTTCATTTAAACTTGAAAATTGCATGATGTCACTTGGAATGTCAAGTGTTATTAACATGATTTCTAAATCCATAGATTGTTATTATTTAAACTCATCTAATACCGAATATAAAAATGATATTGTAGTAATGAATAAGCCTGATAAAAATAGAACTAAGTCATTAAAAACTAAAAGTGAAATAAAAGGTTTTTTAAGAACATTTAGTAAAATGAGCTTTAGTTTTGAAAAACATGATGGTGGAGCTTTAAATGATGAAATAATTAAAATAGCTGATGGTTTGGTTACCAGTGCTTATGAAGCAAATTCTTCTATAGGATTACTAGTGAAAGCTAAAAAGAAATTTGCTAATCAAGGTTACTCTTTTGATTGGAAAAAAACTCCCTTAAAAGAAGAACTTATTGAAGAAATAACTGATTATGTTTATTATAACTACCCTAAAAATATGCCTTATGAACATCAAATAAGATTTATGAAAAAAGATTTAGAGAGTAGACTTAATCCCAAAAAACATTTGGTAGAATCACTAAAAAAGAATATGATAATACTTCAAATTGCTTATGAAAATCAAACAGTTAATTATGGAAAAGTTCTTGAAGAATATCAAACTGTATGTAGTTATGATACAATTGGATTAGAAGAGTTAGCAACAACATCATTTGCTCTTTTTGAAGCCATATTCTCTTATGGAAATGATAAGTTTTTAGAAAATAGTAATGAATATACATTTATACCAAGTGATGGTTTAGATTATAGCACTCTTGATTTAAGCCCTATAAATGTTTTATATATAAATAAGGATAACGGCATTAAAAATAGTATTTTAATAGAACTAGCAAGTAAGAAAAAGAAAATTACAGAAATGGATGCTAAAATTTCTAAAAATGAACAAAGTCTATTACAAGTAACTAAAAGCGGTAATTTAAAAGCTAAATCAATTTTACAAAGTAATTTAAAAAAATCATATCAAGAAAGAGATAAAATTTATGAAGAATTAAAAACTTTACTAATAAGATTAAATGAAATAAAACTTTATGAAAATTTTAATGAAAATCACTTAAGAAATAAGGCAATAATTAATGGTATAAGAAATAGTATTTCTCATGGCAATTATAAAATAAAAACCGTCGAAAACCGTATTAATAAAATAGTTTTTGAAGATATTTATGAAGGTGTTTTAACATTTAAATGTGAAGTTTCAATAACGGACTTTATCAACATGATTTATAGAAATGAAGAAGCAATTAAAGAATTCCTAAAAAAAGATGAAACGCTAAGAAGAATATTAATATAAAGTGGATAAAACCACTTTTTTTTGTTAAGAATAAAAATGTGATAATCATGGTATTAAAAGATTTAATTATAGAAATTTTATTTTTATTAGTAATTATTTTATATTTATTTAAAAAGAAAAAATACTTATTACTTATTCCATTTATATTGTGTTTTATTCATATAAAAATAAGTAATGAAAACTTGTTATTTAAAACAATTTATCTTGCAGCATTTTTATGTATAATCGCATCTTTAACAAATAAGACATTAATAAAACAAACTTTATTAACAATTATTTTAATAATTTTAGTAAGTTATTCAATAACTACATTTAAAATACAAAATTTTGCTTCTTTAAATTATATAGAATCTTTTAATAAATTACATGAAAGTTTAAAGGAAAATTATGTTTTAAATAAGCATAAAAATATTAATTATGATAATCTATATCAAAAATATATAATAGAATTTAAAAATATAAATAACGAAATAAAATACTATCAATTATTAGAAAATTATTTAAATGAGTTTAATGATGCTCACATTGGCATTAAAAGTCTAACTAATAACACAAAATTAGAAGAAGCAAAAGAAAGTTTTTATAATAGATATTATGATTTTAATATATTTTTCTTAGATAATAAGACTTATGTAGCAACAGGTGTTTCCCGTGAAAGTATGGCATATAAAAAAGGTTTACGAGAAGGAAATATAATAACAAAATGGAATGGTAAGGATATAAATAACGAAATACAATCTTTAAAATATTTAAATGTTTCTATTCCTAATATTTCTAATAAAAATGTTTTAAATTACTATCTTCCTATTTATTTATCCGCAACAGGGAATGAAGAAAATGAAATAACATTTATAAACGATAAAGGAAAAAAGCAAGTTATTAACTTAAAATCAATTGATAATGGTTATAAATATATAAAAGAAAATATTAAGATATTTACAAAAACTAATGAAGAAGAAAATTTTACCTACAAGGTTTTTAATAATACGTCTTATTTGAAAATAACAAATGAAAAAGATGATATAAAATATGTTGAAAGAACTATGGATAAAATAGTTGATAATATAAATAAAGATGAGTCAAAAAATTTAATATTAGATTTAAGAAATAATGAAGGTGGTAGTGATTTAGTAGGTAGTGTTATTGCAAGCTATTTTAGTGCAAACGATTATTTATATATTAAGGAAAGCATTTTAAAAAATAGTAAGTATAAGAAAATAAATGAAATATATGTAAATGGTTATAAAAAGATAAATATACCAACCGTTATTATAGTTAATGGTAATACCATAAGTGCAGGAGAAATTATAGCTTACAACTTACAAAAGAAAGAAAATATAAAAGTGTCAGGTCTAACCATGACCAACGGTAGCATTTCAACAGTAAAAAAGAAAATTATTATGCCTGGTAATATTTTGATATCAATACCAAGTATTGCATGTGGTGATGAAAAAAACTCAGTAATAATAGATAGTGACAATAAAAAAGACGGCGGAATAAAATTGGACATAAAAATCCCAATAAATGAAGATACAATAATTAAAATATTCAATGAAAAAATAGATTATGAAATAGAATATATATTAAATTATTTGAATAAAGAAAAAATATCTTAAAATTATTAACAAAATATTGTATAATTATAAAAAGGAGGACAAAATGAATAACACAATCAGTTTTATTTTACTAGCGCTATTAGTATTTATAATTAGTTTACTTATTTATTTTTTAATCAAATGGGCAGTTCGTGAAGGTATTAAAGAAGCATATCATGATATTACAGGTAAAACAACTTATGAAGATAAAAAGAATAAAGAACTTGCAAATGAAGTTAAAGAAGGTATTAAAAAAGTTGCTCAAAAAAGAGCTACTAAGAAAAAGTAATACCTTTTTCTTTGACATGAATTTGACAAAATTGAGTGTTTATGGTAAAATATAGCTAATTATTAAGGGGGATATATATGTTTGTTACTAGGGGGAATATACTATCTTTATTATGCAGTACTAACATTAGTTATAAAGAAAAAGAAAGTATAATAAAAAAATATGATAAGTTATTAAAAAAAGCTTTAGAAAATGCAAACTCAAGTACATTAGTTGAGTTATTATTTAGTGGAAAAGTTCCCAAAAGTGCTAAAAGAATTATATCTGAAGTAATAGATTATAAATCCTCTTCTTTTGAAGTATACTGTGAATTTGAAAAATTATTTGCACAATACAATTGTTATAAAGAAAGTGATTTATATAAGGTTCATTATCCCAAAATACTAAAAAAATATATAGTGAAATACTTATATAAAGAAAATATTTTAGATGTTTTATCATCAAGAAAAAAAGATAAAAAATTAAAACAACTAATAATTTATTATGGTGTTGATAACTTGTTACTTATAGACTTTTTATCATCTTCAGAAAATCAAGAATTAATTAAATACTCTTTAGAAACTAAATTTTATAATATAGACAATATTACAACTATTTTATATAGTGAAAAAATTAATATTGAACTAAAAGAATTAATTATAAAAAGATTCATTAATGTAACTAATATACTAGAAGTATTAGAAAAACCTTCAACTGAAGAAATAAAAAATAAAATCGTAGAATTAAAAAATCAAGAATTATTAGATAGAATTGCAAACATAACAGATAAAGATTTAAAAGAATTAATAACATCAAGTGAATGCTTTCCTAAAGTAATATATGATATTTTATTAAATGATAAAATAGATATGATTTTTTCTTTATTAGATAAAATGACTTTTGAAGAATTTAAAAATACTTTAGTTAGAGTTAAAGATATTAGGATTTCCAATTTAATTATTAAAAGATTTCCAATGAAAACTAAATTAGTATTAGCAAACACAAATGATATTAATGTTTTATCATGGATATATAACGATTCAATTCCTTATGAAATAAAAGAATTTATTATGGATAAGAAAGAAAATGACTTAAAAAATGCAATTAAAGATCGAAAAATAAACAGCTTAAAAATTTGTTATCTAAGAAGTTCTGAAAAAATTCCTTTAAAAGTTCAACAATTAATAATTGAATTAAAAGAAGACGAATTAAAATTAGATTTATTAAAAAAGCCATCATCAATAATAATATCAGAAATACTATATGGTAATTATTGTGATTTATATATAATGTTTTTAATAAGAAATGGTAATTATGATTTAAAAGAGTTATTAGAAAAAAGTAATGAAGAATTAACTATACTAATATTAGAAACATTAAAAGATAAAATTAAATCTTATTTACAAGGGTTATCTTTAAAAGAAATTATAGAGTTTGAATATTTTAAAACATCATATTCTAAAGAATTAGTTATATTACAAAATAAAGGACTAATCTTAGAAAAAATAAAAGAATTAACTAAAGAAGAGTTATATGAATATTTAAAATCATATGAAGTACATCGTGAAATTAAAAAATTAATATTAAAGAGTATGAATATTAATGAAGATGATTTAGATAATTGTGTTGAATTAATTAAATATAACAATATAGATTTAGTAATAAAAAACTATAATAGAATAAAATCTTTTATAAATAAATCTGGTATCAGTTTTGAAGCGTTCATTCAATATGGATGTGGAAGTGAAAACTACAAGAATTGGTTTAGTAAAGTCCTAGAAATAATTGAATTTAATAAAGAAGAAGATTTCTATGAAGCAGTTAAATACCTTATGAATAAATTATATCATGAAGATAGTCATAAAGAAAACATGGTATATAACATTATAAATTATTTAGCTATAATAGATGCATTTAAAGATTGTTATAAACTAATAATGAATCTAGTACATAATAATATTGCTTTAGATAAAGAAAGTAGAGATAATTTAAAAAGATTATTTGCATCAACTTATAGTAAAAAGAATGAAGTAATTGATCTAGAAGATATAAAAACTATAAGAATAAAAATATTAGAACAATATAAAAATGTTATTTTAAATTCTAATAATATTGATGAATTAAGAAAAATTTTTATGGAAATAATATGCCAAAAAGCAAATAAAACTTTAGATTATATTGGAGGGTCAAAAACTTTAATTACATTAAAAGAACTAGATAAAGATAATGAAAAGATAAATCTTTTTATTAAAGATTTACTAAAATCATCTCAAGTAATTGAAGCAGTAAAAAACACAAATAATATTGAAAACTTAAGAAGTATACTTAAATTCTTTATTATAGACCATCCAGATAATCTTTTAATTGTGGAAGCATCATTTATTAATTTTAAGAAAAATATTCAAAAATTATTTGAATTAGACGCTAAGTCAAATTTAACATCACTAGATAGTAATATAGCTAAAGAATTTATAGATGAAAAATTGTCAAAAAAATATGGTGGTTTAGTATATGACTTTTCTAAGGTTAATTACTGTTTATATGCTCACATATTAAGTAGAAGTGAAAAAGTAGAAAATTTAATAAATGGCATATCAAGTAGTAAAGCAAACTTTTTATCAGTAAGCCCAATAAGTTATTTAGGACAAAAATATTATTTTGATAGAACATCTACAACTTTTGCAATTGATAAAATACCAACAGGTAGTTTCATTCATAGCTCTTTAGTAAACATGGGTACAAACTTTAGCATAACTAATAATTCAGCAGAAGTAAAAGAATTAGAAAGAACTGAAAGAGGAATATTAGAAACAAGTGCAGTTACTTTTAATAATGCGGAAGTTTTACTTTATCGTGAAGGAGTAAAAGCAAGTGGTATAATTTTACCGGGAGGAAGAATTCCATCTGAAGAAGAATTATCCCTTCATAAAGAATATAATTTACCATTTATAATTACACAAGAAGTTATGGAACCGATTTCAAATGTTAAAAAGGTATTTGGGTTAAATGATATTGAATTTGAATTTGAAAAAATGCCAAAAGAATTAGATGATATATTTAAATCATTAACAAATTCATTAAATATAAATAGCTTAGAAAATATTTATACAGGCAGACAAATAGCGGTTATTACGGATGCTCATTCATTGTATGAACCGACTTTAGCAGTTTTAGAAGAAATTAGAAAAAATGGTATAACAGAAATTTATTCACTCGGGGATAATATTGGAGAAGGACCAAATCCTCACGAAGTATTAGGTTTGTTAGAAGATTATAATGTAATTTCTGTAGCGGGTAATAGTGAATATTATAATACTTTAGGAATTGAACCATTCATATACTTTGATGAAATAAGAAAAGAAAATCAAGAATGGACAAATAGCAAATTAAGTAATAGTGATTTAGAAACTTTAAAACTTCATAAGCCATCATTAGATTTAACTATTGGAGATCAAAAGATTGCATTATGTCATTTTGCCAATGATATTCGTTGGGATTATTTCGGAGAAAATTCTACCTGGGCATATCATGGAAACTTTAAAAGAGGTAAAACTAGTAAGCAGTTCTTATATACAAATAGTAAGGAAGCAAAATTAAAAATTAAAGAAGCAATCGAAGGAAAAAGTTTAAGCAATCCAAGAATTGCGGGATACTTAGATGCTTTAAACACTCCTATTTTTGAAGGTAAAAGAGTAACAGTTTATGATGCTATTTTACAAGGTCATGTTCATTTTAATTTAAGTGATAGATTATTTACCACAAAAATCGAAACTCTAAGGGCCGTAGGAATGGGACAAACTAAAAAAGATTTAGATACTGCATGCTATTATGTATTAAAAGAAAAATGTGATGGAACATTTGATATTGAAAAAAAACTCGTAGATTTTAACAAAAATGTTATGTTAGCAAACATTGTATCAAGTGATATTCCCCATAAAGAAAAAATATTAAGGTTTGTAAGATAATAAAAAAGTAGTATAATATAAAAAGAAGCGAGGTGTAATAATGGAAGATAAAGAAAAGATAGAAACTTGCAGTTGTGGTTGTGAATGTGAAAAATACAATTGTGATGAATCTTGCGAATGTGGATGTGATTGCGAAGAATGCGAATGCAACGAATGCTGCGATTGCGAAGAATGCAGTTGTGAAGACTGTGAATGCTAGTTAATATAAAGAAATTAACACATGCAGGAATTCAAATGGCGGAGCCACCTGAAGGAGCCGAAAGGCTCCATTTTTGTTTATATTAAAGGGTTTTAGGCCTATTAAGTAATTTTAGGTACACTTTTAGGTACACAAATTTAAAATAAGTTAAAATTTTTTGACAAATCTAATGAAAATTTACGTTTTTTTATTAATTTTGTCAAAGATATAAAAGTGCAAAAATTGCACTTTTATATTTCTTTTTTATGTATATAATACTGACAAATAGGAACTTTTTTGTTATAATGTTATTAGTGGAGGTGCTAAGATGTCTGAAAGAGAATTAGATTCAAGTATAAATGATTATATTGAAACAGAAACACCTAAAAACTATGTAAAACAATTAGAATGGGATATGGCCATTGGACTTCAAGAAGTTGATAACCTAAAACCATCAAAATATTTAGAAAAACTATTACAAGAAAATATAGCAGGTGAAAAAACAATTTATGAAGTAGAAAAAGAATTAAAAAAGTATTATGTAGAAAAAGAGAAAAATAACGATATTAATCATAATGAATTAGAATGTGATTTAGTTTCTACTAGAATAGTGGAATTATTACAAGAAGATAACTTTGAATTATCTGTGGATTATTTAAAATATGTTCATAAATACTTATTTCAAGATGTTTATGAATTTGCTGGAGAATTTAGAAAAGTAGATTTTTCTAAACATGAAAGAATTTTAAATAATGATTCAGTGGCTTATGGTGATCATAAACTATTAGAACAATCACTAGATTACGATATAACACTTGAGAAAAATAAAAACTATAAAGAAATGAATATAGTTGATGTAATTAATAATATAACAG
>UQVR01000017.1 GCA_900544625.1 uncultured Mycoplasmatota bacterium | reverse complement strand
CTATTTTATTATAATAGAGAAATACTAGATGACGAAATGACTTTAGAAGAAGCTAGAGATGAAGCCTTAGCAGAAGGTAGAGCTGAGGGCCTAAAAGAAGGTAGAGCTGAAGGTCTAAAAGAAGGCAAAGCAGAAGGCGTTAAACAAGGTAAAATAGATATAGCAAAAGCGATGTTAAAAGAAAATTGTGTTATAGAATTAATTGCAAAAGTAACTGATTTATCTATTAAAGAAATTGAAAAATTAAAAGAAGAGTTAAATTAAAACTCTTCTTTTTATCTAAAGTAAATAAATATAAATATTGCTAGTAATAAACAATATATTGAAAACTTCCAAAGTTTTCCTTTTTTTACCCAATTGCTTAACCATTTGTATGAAAAATAAGTAACTATGCCTGCAGCTAACATACCTAGTAAGTAAGGAACTAATAAAGTATTTAGTTCAGCTGTGTTTGCTAAATCGCTTATACCTAAAAGCATTGTGGCTACACTCACTGGAAAATATAAAATAAAGGTGTATTTTAAAGCAGTATCCCTTTTTAGATGACAAAGCAAGCAAGCTACTAATACTGTTCCACTTCTACTTATACCAGGAATAATTGTTATCATTTGAAATAATCCAATGATAATTGCATCTTTAATAGTTATATCATAGTCACCTTTATCTCCTTTTATATTTCTTACTATAAATAGAGCAAGAGCTGTTATTAAAAAGGCGAATGCTAATCCTTTTAAGGAATAAAGACTTTCTAATTTATCTTTAAATAAGAATCCTACAATTCCAACTGGTATTGTACTTATAACTACTAACCAACAATACTTAAACTTTTCTTTAGTAGTTTTTCTTTTTTCTTTATTAAATATGTAAATGAAAAATGATGATACTAAATCTTTAATATCTTTCCAGAATATAATAAATATTGCTATGAATGAACCAAAGTTGGAAATTATTTCAAAGTTTAAGCTATTAAACATTGTTGTGTTAAATAAATTTTTAAATAAAAATATGTGTCCAGAGCTTGATATTGGTAAAGGTTCTGTTAACCCTTGGATAATTCCTAAAATTATATATGTTAATATGTTGTTCATAATGTATCTCCTTGTTAAATTTTATTATTTATCTTTATTTTTAATTACTTTAAATTCTTGTCCAAAAGTTTCTACGGTTGCTGATTCAATAGTAATATTTTCTTTTAATTTCCCTGTTATAGCGTTTTCTATTTTTTCAGTATCTTCAATATTTTTAATTATATCCATTCCTTCGATAACTTTACCAAATGCTGCATATTTATTATCTAATGATAGGCTAACCATCTCAGAATTTGCTAAAACGATAAAAAATTGAGAACCTGCACTATCGGGGTCATTTGCTCGTGCCATTGAAATAATGCCAGTTGTATGCTTTAATGTGTTTTTTGTGTAATTATTATCTCGAAATTCTCCTTTAATAGTATATCCAGGGCCACCACTTCCATTGCCATTTGGGTCTCCGCCTTGTAATACAAATCCTGGCACTAAACGATGGAAAGTATTGTTGTCATAAAATCCATTTTCTACTAGTGTAACAAAGTTTGCAACTGTATTCGGAGCATATTTAGGATATAATTCTATTTTAATTGTTCCGTAATCTTTTATTTTCATGGTAACTATAGGATTATCATATGTTTTTTTGTTACATCCAGTTAAAAGAAAAATACTTATTAAAATTAAAAATATTTTTTTCATTTTATCACCATGTTAATTTTAACATTTTTTTAATAAATAAACAAGATTTACATATAATTAATTATGAGTATATTAAAAATAGTTTTAGGCTGTGTGTTGATAAGTATTGGCTTGTTTTTTGTGATAATTTATGTAAATTTATTTTATATAGGGTATACTTTCTTTGATTTTGTTTATTTTATTATTAGAAAAGGAATTATTTTGTTTTTTTTAAGTGGATTTTTTTTAATATATAAAGGAAGGGGATAAAATGAATTATTATTATGATGTTTTACTTAACTTTTTAGATACAAATATCTATTTTTATGAATGGGATAATTTGGATAATATTGAATATTATAAAAGAGTACCTTTGATTCAAGTAAATAGTAAAACATTAAAAGATTTTATTAATAATAATATAGTTGTTGAAAAAGAATTTTTAGATACTATAAAGGATAAAGCTAAGAAAAAGGATAATTGTTCATCTTATATCGCTATATTTGCAGATAAGAATGGAAGCATTGCTTTAGAGTTTGATGAAAATGGCAATTCAATTGCAAGAAGTTTTTTAGGTTTAGAAGATGATTTAAATATATGTGATATATTATATACTATTGATAATTTAAAAGTTAATTATAAAATTAATACTTCTATTGATTATAATGATAATCTTAGAATTGAGGATAAGATTAAATTGATTATTAAAACGGAAGTAAAAAGTTTGTATAAAAAACAAGATTTTACAAAATTAAAATATTTATTTATGGAATGGTTTAATAAAATACCTGTTGATAATGAAGTAATGTATCAATTAATGATAGAAGAATTAAATAATAAAATAGGAGATAAAGAAAAGAAAATATATGATTTAATAAAATTAAGCTATAATAAAGTATAATATAGTAAATACTGGTAATAATAATTGTAGAAAGGACGAATGTATGAAAAAAATAGGTAAATTATTAACTGTGGTAGTAGTGTTATTATCTTTAGTTGGTTGTGGATGTATGAAGAAAACTGCTAAAGGAGCTGTGCAAGATTATTTAAATCAATATAAAAATTTAAGTTCAAATGTAATTAATGATATGGATACTGTTATAAATAATGAAAATTTAACAGATAATCAAAAAGAAAAATATAGGGATATATTAAAAAAACAATATCAAGATTTAAAATATGATGTTGTTTCAGAAAAATATGATGGGGATAATGCTACGGTTGAAGTAAAAATTAAAGTTTATGATTTATATAAGGTCCAAAAGGATGCTAATGATTATTTAACTACTAGTGGTGATGAATTTAAACAAAATGGTGTATTTAGTAATGATTTATTTATGAATTATAAACTGGATAAAATGAAGAAAACTACTGATACAGTTGAGTATAATATTATATTTAATGTGACTAAAGATGATAAAGGTAATTATAAAGTAACTGATTTAAGTAACTCAGATTTAGAAAAAATACACGGTGTTTATAATTACGATAATGATTAAGTAAAATAAAAATTACTAGTAATTAGTAATTTTTATTTTGTTATAAATTCAGGATTGTTTTTATCAACTATTCCAAATGCTACTTCTAAATTTAATTGGTTTTTTAAAATATCTATTAGTTCATTTTGTAATTCCTTTATTTTATCTAAATTTTCAGTAAATCCATCAATAGGAATAAAGAGATTTGTTGATTTTTCTGTTATTTTTGAATTTTCTCCTTGTCTCCATGTCCATCTTCTAGTTTTTACTTCTGTATTTGAAGCATAAATTATTTCTCCTTCTTCGGGATGTTCAATTTCTGTACTTCCAAAAGGAATAAAAATATCATCTTTTGTTGCTTCTCTAATTTCTATGTTTCCATCAATAAAGTTATCTATGTCATGAACTCCAAGCGGTAATTCATATTTTAATGATAAAGCATTTCCTAAATCCACAATTGGATTTATACTAGGAATATCTTTTCCTTTGGATATTCTTGTCATTAATGCTTCGATTGAACACATATATTTATTTGGATTAATACCTAATTTAGTGAATGCATCTCTATATGGAAGAATGCAGGGCTCTTCTTTAATTTTAACATCTTTGAATTTTTCTTTAGAACTTTCCAAATTTTGAGTAAATAGTTTATTTATAAACTCATAGTTTTTAGTGTTATCAAAATTTTTTACTACAATAATACCAAATACAGCGTTTGGAATATTTTGAAAAAAACTATCTTGTACTCTAAATATCATGTTTCATTTCTCCTTAGAATGAAAATATTTTATCACTTTTTATTCAGGTTTTAAAGTATTTTTTGATAACTTTTTTTCTTGTGCTAAAGGTAGTTCATACCCATAGTGATGAGCAATAGTAATTGAATCTTGTATTTTTTCTATTAAAGGTTTATCACTTTCTTCTATGTGTGCAAAATCTTTTACTATTTGAGCTTTTACTTTTTCATCAGGTATTGTATTAAATAGGGGAATTAATTCAATTGCTGATGTGTCTTCAGGATAAAAATCAATGGTCATCAACTTTGTTAAACATTGATAAATATTAAAAAAGTAGTAATTGCCGTTAAATATTTTAATTTCATGTTCTTGAATAAATTTTTTGATAATAGCTAGTATTTCTTCTTGTTTTTTTTCATCAACTTTATCAAGCATAAAGTTATCTAATATTATTTTATAAATATGTCTTGGTTTTATTAAATGGTTATTATAAGCATATTCTGTTAATTTAAGTAATTCTCCAGATAAAAGATATATTGCGTACTTATGAATTTTATAAATATTTACGCTATATATTAAAAGAGCATTTATTAAATCTGTTTTTATTAAAGGATTACATTTAGTAAAAAATGTTCCTAATTTATAGGATAGTATTGTGTAAATTATGGTAAGTTCAATATCTTCAGATGGAATATTTTGAAAAAAACTATCCTCTAGTGACATCCATTTTTGATCTGGATATGAGCTAATAACTGCGTTAAACATAATTAGTTTTATATCGTCTTTTCTAACCGGTGTATAATTTTTATTAACATAATTTTGGAGTTTTATTAGATTAAAAGTGAAATTGTTAAAAGATTTTATATTATGCATGATATCTTCTCCTTGTAAAATTATTAGACAAATTAAGTTTAGATAAATATATTAAACTATCTTGTATTATTTGCTTAGTTGTATTATTATTTTGATCTATTACTAGTAAATCTTCTTTTGTTTTATTAATTAATTCATCGTTATTACTCTTTGTTATATCTAATAATATGCTTAAAGTTTTAAAAGATTGTTTTGAAAATTGTAATTGTTCTTGATTGGCACTTTTCATAAATGATTCTATTTTTTTAAATATTGTTAATAAGGAATCTTCAGGTAAGATGAGAATATAATATACTTTTTCTTGAATTTTATATAAGGATTTTATTAATGCGTTGTAAGATTCTTCACTAATTTCAGGAGTTTCTAAATTTCTGCCAAAAATTATTTCAAAAAATTCATGGTAACTAAACGTTCTACTTTTAGTAATTATATTTATAGTACATGTATAGAGTGGTTCAGATAAAAATAATTTTGTATATTTTACGTAATTTAAGGGATTCTTTTTTAAAAGGGTAAGAATGCTTATTAATTCGCCACAGTATTCAGGGTCTTTTGATAAGAAATCAATTCCCATTTTAGTGGCAATAATTGTAAATGCCATCTGTTCATCAATGGAATATACATAATTGATATTATTTTTAAAAAGAAATGCAATTTCTTGCCAATACTCCGGTGTTATATTATTTATAGCTTTTTTAAATTCTTTAATTAATATTGGGTCTATTAGTTCAATATATTCACTTTTTAAAATATCTGTTTCTAATTTTCTTAAAAAAGGATTAAAATATAATAACATAAAACCACCCAACACTTCTTGTTAGATTTATTTTAGCATGAATTAATTTTGATGTAAATTAAAATGTGGTTGATTGTTTGTAAAAATGATTTTTATTTTTTAGTACATATAATAAAAGTTAATTTCATAATCTTTTATAGGGGATTTTAATGAAAAAAATATTACTATTAATTATGTTTTTAATACCGTTTAAGGTTGATGCAATGAGTGCATCAAGTATGGTGGCAGTTGATTTAGATAATGATTATATTTATTTTGATGTAAATAAAGATGATAAGAGATTGATTGCAAGTATTACAAAAATAATGACAGCGATAGTTACAATAGAAAATATTGATATTGATAAAGAAATAACTGTTGGTGAGGAGGTTTTAAAAGCGTATGGTAGTGCTATATATATTAATGTTGGTGAAAAAATAACAATTAGAGATTTGTTGTATGGACTTATTATGCGAAGTGGTAATGATGCAGCAGTTGTTTTAGCTCAAAATGTTGCAGGTTCTATGGAAGGATTTGCTCATTTAATGAATGAACTGGCAAGTAATATTGGAATGAAAAATAGTAATTTTGTAAATGCACATGGTCTTGAGGAAAATGGTGGTAGTGCTAATTATTCTACGGCTTATGATATGGCTTTAATAACAAAATATGCTATGAATAATAAAACTTTTAGAGAAATATTTGGAACAAAAAAACATGTTGCTAAGTCAAGTGATAAAACTTATAGTTGGATAAATAAAAATAAATTATTATGTAACGAAGATTATATTACAGGGGGTAAAACTGGATTTACTAAAAAAGCTAGAAGAACTTTGGTAACAACAGCTTCTAGAAATAATATAAATGTTGTGGTGGTTACATTAAATGATAGTAATGATTTTTTTGATCATAAAAATATGTATGAAGAAATATTTAGAAATTATGAAGCAATTAAAGTTCTCGGTAAAGATAATATTAAGATAAAAGATGAGAAAGTTTATAAAAATGATATATTGTATTTAGATGAAGATATTTATGTTAGTGTAAAAAATAAAAATAAAGATAAAATAGATGTTAATTATAGTTTGTTTGATGAAGGAAAATACGCTTCTGGGGATGTAGTTGGTTATGTGAGTGTTAGTTTAAATGAAAACGTTATTAGAAAAGAAAATATTTATGTTAAAAAAGTAGAGATAAAAAAACATATTAGTTGGTGGACAAAATTTTTGAGGTGGCTAGGATGGTAAGTTATATTTGGTTTTTCTTAATAATTATTGGTATTGTTTATTCTTTTTTAACTGGTAACGTAGCCAATATAAATGAAAGTATTTTAACTAATGGGGCAGAGGCTTTGGAACTTATGTTATCGATATTTCCTGTTATTGTTTTGTGGAGTGGTATTATGAAAATTGCTGAAGATGCAGGTTTACTTGTTAAGTTTGCTAGGTTTTTAGAACCAATCTTATCAAAACTTTTTCCAAGTGTTCCTAAGGACAATCCCGCTTTAGGTTATATTGCTTCTAATATTGCTGCTAATATGATGGGACTTGGAAGTGCTGCAACACCATTTGGATTAAGAGCAATGAGTGAATTACAAAAAATAAATGATAAAAAGGATACTGCTAGTGTACCAATGATTACATTTTTAGTTTTAAATACGGCTGGAGTAACAATTGTGCCTACGACTGTGTTAGCCTTAAGAATATCCTATGCGTCAATTAATCCTTCAGAAATAATTGTACCAGGTGCTATTGCAACATTTTGTTCATGTATTGGTGCAGTGTTAATAGATTATTTTATAAGAAAGCGAGGTAAAAATTGAATACCTTATCTAAAATAGTTATACCGCTTTTTGTTTTTTTTGTAGTTTTTTATGGTTTTATAAAAAAAGTAAATCTATATGATTCTTTCTTAGAAGGTGCTAAGGAAGGATTACACATATCTGTTAATATATTTCCTAATGTTTTAGCTATGGTATTTGCAATTAATATTTTTCTTGATAGTAATTTTGTTTATGAAATATTAAGAGTTTTTGAAGGATTTTTAATGAAAGTTAATATTCCTTTGGATATTCTACCAATGGCTATTTTAAGACCGATATCAGGTACGGCAACTTTAGCTATAATGAATGATATATTTATGAGTTATGGACCTGATTCTTATGCAGGAAGACTTGCAAGTGTCCTTCAAGGGTGTACTGATACTACAATTTATGTTTTAGCTTTGTATTTTGGTTCCATTGGAGTAAAAAAAATAAGGTATTCCTTAGTTGTGGGCTTAATTGCGGACTTAATTGGTATTACAATTGCCTTTATTTTAACAGCAATATTTTTCTAATATTGTTTTAATTTATTTAAAATCGTGTTATAATTTACTTGAAGGAGACCATTATGGAAAGATTACAAAAAGTTATTGCTTCTTTTGGGTATACATCAAGAAGAAAAGCAGAAGATTTGATTAAACATGGCAAAGTGTTAGTAAATGGTAAAGTAATAACTGAACTTGGTACTAAAGTTCTAGCTAATGATATAATAAGTATAGATGGTGTTATTATAAATAAGGATGTAAAACATGAATATTATTTGCTTAATAAACCTAGACAAGTAATAAGTAGTGTGGAAGATAAATTAGGAAGAATAACGGTTAGGGATTTAATAAATACTGAAGCTAGAATATATCCGGTTGGAAGGCTTGATTATGATACAACAGGTTTAATTATTTTAACTAATGATGGAGATTTTGCTAATATGCTTATGCATCCAAGTTATGAAATAGAAAAAACATATGTTGCTAAAATTAATAAGATACTTGATAAAGATGATATAAACAAATTAAAAAAAGGTATTGTTATTGATAATAGAAAAGTTGATATAAAAAGATTTAAAATAAGAAAAAAAGATGTAGAAAAGAATACTTCAATTATAGAACTTACAATTGTGGAAGGAAGAAATCATATTGTTAAAAAAATATTTGAAAGTATGAGAATTGATGTTATTAAATTAAGTAGGGTAAGTTATGCATTTTTAACTTTAGATGGACTTAAATCTGGGGAATATAGGAAGCTTAGTATTAAAGAAATTAAAAGATTATATGCATTAAAAAAATGTTAAGTTTAGATACTTAGCATTTTAATTTTCTTTTTTGATTTCGATAGCTGCAGTTGGACATGAGTTTATAGCATTTTCTAGGTCTTTGCTATCTAAATTATCACTATTTGTAGCTTGTGATAGACCATCAATTATTTCAAAATGTTCTGGGTCAATGGCAGCACACATACCACATCCAATGCAGTTTTCATTAACATTTAGTTTTTCCATTATTCCCTCCTTATTTTATTATAGGGGATAGATTATAAAAAATCAATTATTTATGCTTTAAAAAAATACTTAAATATGTTATTATGAGTATAGAGGTTTTGAAGATGGAAACAAGAATTGATAAATTTAATGAATCTAAAAGAATGTCAAGGGTAGCAAAAAATATTGATTTATATAAAGAAATAAACGATACTGAACTTGATAATTTTAATGTGCGTAGTAATGCCACAGTTATTGGAAATCAAGACAAGGAAATAGATGTTGAACAAATCAAAAAAATTCTTGATAAAAGATATAATAGTGCTCCACGTAGAAGAAGTATTAGAATAGAACCTCAAGAAGAAGTAAGTAAAATAAGTGTAGATGATACGAAAGAATATGATCTTACTAAGGTTCTAGAAAAAGCTAAAGATGAAAAAGTAGAAACATATGAAGAAAATAGGGCTAAGAAGTTAAGAAATACGCAATATGATATATTAAATAATTTGAATTTAGATGCAAGTGATGAAGAAGTAAAAGAAGAAAAGAAAATAGATCCAGAAGAAAATTTAATGAATTTAATAAATACAATTACAATTAATGAAGCTAAAAAACAAGAAAGTAAGAATGATGATGTTGATCCTTTGGATATCTTAACTGATTTAAAAGGAGAAGATGATACACAGGTATATGATAGTGTTACCACTGTAACTAAGATTACAGAAATTAAAGAAAAAGAGAAAGAAAAAATAGATAATAATAAAGATAATAATATTGATAATTCTTTTTATACAGATAGTTTGTTTAAGAAAAAAGATTTTGAAGAAGATAGTAATGATTTTGTAGATGAAGATAAATTAAGTATAGGAATAAAAATATTAATTGCTTTAGTTATAATAGTATTTGTGGTGGGGTTAATTTTATTTATAAAATCTGTTATATAATCATATTATTTAATATGAAAAGGTTTAGAAGAAGAAAAAATAGTAAAATATCAAAGTTTTATTTGTGGGTAGTAACTTTGATATTTTTTTTTACAAGTATATTTTTTAATTTATATAGTAAAACAGCAAGCAATAATTTAATTGATGTTGCTTTTATTAAATTGAATGAGTTTATGGATAGTTTTTTAAGTAATAATATAAATTATGATTTATTAAAAGATGATGTAATGAAAGATATAATAGTAATTAATAAAAATAAAGAAGGGGAAATACTTTATGTTTCATATGATATGGATCAAGCATATTTTGCTTTAGAGGTTGTTACCCAAGAGCTTGAGAGTGCAATAAATGAGTTAGAAAATGGAAATAATGTAAATAATAGTAAAAATATAGTTGGAGGAAAAAAAGGAATTGCTTTAAAAATGCCAATGTTTGTAAATAGTAGTAATATGTTTTTAGCTAATCTTGGACCTAGTGTTTATGTTCCCGTTAATTTTGTTGGATCTGTTTTAACTAATATTAAAACTAAGATAACTGATTATGGAATTAATAATGCATTAGTGGAAATATATGTAACTGTGGTACTTCAAACTGATTTAATTAGTCCGGTGGTGGAAAAAGAAAGTAAAATAGATTATGATGTTTTAATTGCATCAGCTGTTATAAATGGTAGAGTTCCAGAGATTTATGGTGGGTTAATTCAAAGTAAAAGTAATAGTTTATCTATTCCCATTGAATAATTTTTGTGTTATAATCTATTATAGGGTGAAGAATAGTGGATAAAGTATTTATTAATAATGCATTTACTAAAGCTATTGATGACTATTTGAAAAGTTCAGACAATGTCCAAGGAGTTATGTATAACTCTTTCTTAGTAGTGGTTATTAGAATGCTTGTGGCTATTTATAGTGAGCTAGATATAATAAATCCGAAGATTATAGATGATGAAGATTTACTTAAAGAAAATTTAGCTAAGTTTGGTTATGATAAATCAGATGTATTAGTATTTCTATCTAATATACAATTGTTTTTGGATTTTGAAAATGAAAATGATAAGAGAAAAGTTAAGAAAAAGAATCCTTATTTTATTCTAATTCAAAAAGAATTAGTGGATATGTTGATAAAAAAGAAACTTAATTTTTATTTAACTGAAGCAGAAGTAAGAGAATTTTATGATTTATTATATACACCATATTCAAAAAATCCGTTAAGGGTATCATATAATTTCTTACAAGCAAGTGATGTTATGGAAGTAGATAAATATTTTAAAGTACAGATGAAAAATAATGTTAAAGTTATATTACCTAAAGAAAAACACTTACTTAATGCTAAAGCTTATGAAATATTAAATTATAGTTTTGACAATATAAAAAATTTAGAAAGTAGTGAAGTTGATAAAATTAATTCACAAGTATATGATTATTTTAAAATTAGAGAGAATGCTATAAATAAAGAATATTTGTTGGAAAAAGCGATTGAAGCAATAGAAAGAGAAAATAATAAAGTTACTAGTGGCAATGGTTATGTTGATATATTATTAGTTCTTAGTGTCATTTGTACAGTATTGATGCTGCTTGGAATAGTATTGTTTATTTTAGTGTAGGGAGGGTTTATGGAAGTAATAATTGATAATAAAACATATGAAGTAATAAAAAATGTAAAAGATGCATTAGATGTTGAAGATTTAGAAGGTAAAATTACGGATTATTATGATAACTTTGATTATATTTTAGGAGATTACGCATATGGTAAAGTAAGACTTAAAGGGTTTAATGACAAAGAAAATAAGAATTTTAAACCAGTTAATGATATAAATAAAGTGGATGAATATATTGAAAACTGTTGTGCATACGGTTGTAAATATTTTATATTGAAAATTAAAAAATAATTTGTTATAATTTAAGAAGAATAGAAGAAGGGATTGATAATATGGAAAGATTAAAAATAAATACAGTGTCTGGGAATAGTTTGGAGAAACCAATTGTTACTGCTTTTAAAAGTAATGGTGGAGAATATGTAGTATTAGATAATGAAATGAATGGCACAATGGGATTACCAATTATTTTAGTTACTAAATTAATTGATAATACTTTAACAATTGTTCCGGATAGTGAATGGAATGCTGTTAAAGAAGCCTTAAGATTAATTATTTCAGGCAGTCAAACTGATTATATTATTTTAGGAAATGTAATTAATGCTGAAGATATGTTCTTTAAGCAATTAACTCTTCCGGTTGCATCATTTGAAGCTTTAAAAAATAATTATAAACCAGTTGGTAGTGTTAATAATCCAGTAGAACCACAAGTTCAAATGGAATCGCAACCTGTTATGGAAAATGTAATGCCTGAGTCTCAAGTTATGACAAATATAAATCCAGTGCATATAGAAACACCAATTATGGAAAGTCAAGCTACTAGTCCAGTGGAAATGCCTCATCCAATGCCTGAAGTTAATGTTGCACCTGAAGCACCAATTATGCCAAGTGCACCAGTTCAAAGTCAAAGTGTTGCAGAAGTAGCACCATATACTGAAACAGTAACTCCAATGCCAAGTGTTGAACCTATTCCCGAAGAACATGAAGAAGTTCCAGTTGATTTTACTGCTGATAAAGAAGCTTTCTTAAAAGCTTGTGAAAATATGTTTGATGCATTGGTTGCTAAATTTAGTAATAAGTAATAAGAAATAGACATAAAAGTCTATTTTTTTAATATTATGTAATATGAAAGAAACATTAGAATATTATTATAATTTAAATATAGATAACTTAGAAGAACTTGATGGAAAATATCATTTTAAAATAGAAAATCAAGATTTCTTTTTTGTGTTTTATAATCGTGGTCTAGAAGAATTAGAGGATATAATAGAAGTATGTAATGAAATGTTTCTTAAGGGAATAAATGTTCATGAAGTAATAAGAAATAGAAATAATAGTTTTTTAACAAAAGTAAATGAATATAATTATATACTTTTTAGAGTTAATAATTTAAGTGAAGAGTATGATATTTTTGATATGGTTAATATAAGTAATAAGTTAGTTTTAAATAATAATAAATCTAGTTTATATAGAAATAATTGGGGGAGTTTATGGAGTGATAAAATAGATTTTTTCGAATATCAAGTAAGAGAGTTAGGAATAGAAAAAAATGTTGTTAAAAGTTCGTTTAGTTATTATGTTGGTTTAGCTGAAAATGCCATTAGTTATGTTAATAATGCTGTATTAAAATATGGTGGAGTTAGTAGTGGAAGAATTGTTTTATCTCACAGAAGAGTGTTTTTTCCAAATTATAGATTAAATTATATGAATCCTTTATCATTTGTGTTTGATCTTGAAGTAAGAGATGTTGCAGAATATTTGAAATCGATGTTTTTTAAAAAAGATATAGAATATTGTTTGGATGAATTAAAGAGTTATTTAAGTATTAGAAAATTAAATATATATGAATATCATATGTTTTATGCAAGATTATTATATCCTTCATATTATTTTGATGTTTATGATTCTGTTATGAATAAAAATGTAAATGAAGAAGAGTTAGTTAAGATAGTAAAAAGAAGTAATGATTATGAAAAGTTTTTAAAAATAACATATTTAGAAATATCTAAATATGTTAGGTTAGATAAAATAGATTGGATTATAGAGGGACATTAATTACTCCTTCAAGTTCTGGTATTTGAGCTTGAAAAAAACTTAAAACTCCTTCATTTAGGGTATTATCTTGAAACATGCAGCTTTGACATGCTCCAGTTAAGCGCACATATAGATAGTTATCTTCATATTTTATAAATTCTATATCTCCGCCATCCATGTTTAAATACGGTCTTAATTCGTCGACCATTTTTTTGATTTTATCTATAAGTTCGTTTTTATCCATATTCTTTCACCTAGAAATATTATAATCTTAAATGGTTGTTAAGTCTAGTGTTTTTTGTTATACTAAATGTGTAAGAAGGTGTAGTATGCTGAATGTTGGAGATATCGTTCTTGCTAAAGTAACTGGAATATCTGATTTTGGATTTTTTGTTAGTATTGGGAATTTTAAAGGATTATGTCATATATCAGAAATATCTAATAATTTTGTAGAAGATATAAAAAAATTTGTTTCAGTTGGTGATGAAATATATGTTTTAATTTTGGATATAGATGATGAAAGTAAGAAAGTTAAGGTTTCTATAAAAGATATTTATTATTTGAGTCATGATGATGAAAATAGAATAAAAGAAACAAGACGAGGTTTTTTACCTTTAAAAGAAATGTTACCTATATGGATAAAAGAAAAAATGATGGAGTATGAAAATAAAGAAAAGGGGTGTTAATCCCTTTTTTTGCTATTAATACATAAAAAAAGATTCTTGAATATTCAAGAGTCTTATAAATTCAAACTGGCGCCCGATGTAGGACTCGAACCTACGACCTAACGGTTAACAGCCGTGCGCTCTACCGACTGAGCTAATCGGGCGTTTAAAAGCCTATCACAGGCTTGTTTTGATTTTCATGGTGGCTCCAGCGGGAATTGAACCAGCGACACAAGGATTTTCAGTCCTCTGCTCTACCGACTGAGCTATGGAGCCATAATGGCGGTTCGTACGGGATTTGAACCCGTGATCTCTTGCGTGACAGGCAAGCGTGATAGGCCTCTACACTAACGAACCATGGTTGCGGGAGAAGGATTTGAACCTACGACCTTCGGGTTATGAGCCCGACGAGCTACCAGACTGCTACCATCCCGCGATAACTAATATTATTTAAATTGGCGGAGGAAAAGGGATTCGAACCCCTGCGCCGCTTTCACGACCTGTCGGTTTTCAAGACCGATCCCTTCAACCGGACTTGGGTATTCCTCCATGCATTTTTCTGAATGCATTTTGATTATAACAAATTAAAACCTATATTGTCAACTATATTTTATGAAAAAATTAATGAAATTTTACAAAAGTACTTGAAATTGATAAAATTTTATATTATACTTAAGAAGTCTTATTCATTAAGACAGTGCCTTGCCCAAGTGGCGGAATAGGTAGACGCACAGGACTTAGGGCCTCTTACTAGTTAATTGGAAGGCCTTGAGCACTAATCTGAGAAATCGATTATGTGAATTTGCTCAAATTCGGGGAAACCTTACAGATAACGCTGATGGCAATCCCGAGCCAAGATTTGCGGAGGGGATTTTGAAATTAAAATATTCTAAAAGTGAAATTACTAATGTAGTTAAAAACTCTAGAAGTAAACGTGAATGTTTGTTGAAATTAGGTTTAACTCCATATGGTGGTAATTATCGAGTGCTTGATAAATATATTGATTTATATCAAGTGGGTACTAAACACTTTTTAGGTCAGGGTTGGAATGTTAATCATTCTCCTGCAGATGTAAAACCTATAGAAAAATATTTTAATAATGAAATTCCTATAACAAGTTATAAACTTAAATGCAGATTAATCAAGGAAAAATTGAAACCTTTAAAATGTGAAGTTTGTGGCTTAGAAAAATGGAATGGTGTTAATATTCCTTTGGAGTTACATCATGTAAATGGAAATAACAAAGATAATTCTTTTGACAATTTAAAATTGTTATGTCCTAATTGTCATGCGTTGACAAATAATTATAGAAATCGCAAATAAGGTGTAGAGACTTAACGGGCAATACCTAAGTCATATTGATAAGGTAAAGAGAAAGTCCAGACTACAAACAAATTATGTTTGGTAACGAAAGTTATAGTGGTACGAAAATCCTGCGGGTGTTAAAGCCCGTGCCGGTTCAAGTCCGGCCTTGGGCACCAATTTGATAATTACTCGAGCTTTTTGGTTCGAGTTTTTATATTTGTGTTTTTTTCTTTTCGTATTTATGATAATATTATTATAAGGTGAGAATATGAAATTAGAAAAATTAAGAAAATATCAAAAAAAAATATTTGACTTGCAACATTGTATCAATGTTATTGGGTGGGATTTGAGAATATCAACCCCTAGAGATGAAAAAGAAGAAGTTGTAGCCCTTATAAGTGGTTTAGAAGATAAATTGTTTAAATTACAAACAAATAATGATTATGAAATTTTGTTAAAAAGTGCAATAGAAAGCGATGAGTTTAAAGAATTATCTTTAAGTGAACAAAGATATATAAATAATTTGTTAAAAAATTATTATAAAAAGGTTAATGTTCCAAATGATTTTTATATTGAATATACAGAATTTCTACATAAAAGTACTATAGTTTGGGAAGAAGCAAAAAAGAATAATGATTATAATGTTTTTAAACCATATTTAGAAAAAGTAATTGAATTAACAAAAAAATATTATAGTTATATAAATTTTGATGGAGATTTATATGATGTAATGCTAAATGAATATGAAGCTGGGCTAACAAGTGATGACATAGATAAATTGTTTAGTGAGTTAAAAGAAAAGATTTTGCCAATAATACCTAAAGAAGGAGGATTAACAAGTTTTATTAAGATAAATGCTAGTGAAAGCGATGTAATGAAATGTGCTGAGTTTTTGTTGGATTATATAGGCTTTGACATGAACAAAGGTAAACTAGGATTTTATCCGCATGGATTTACAGAAAAAATTGGTAATAATGATGTTAGAATTGCTTTTAAAAAAACTGATAATGCTTTAGATTTTGTGAGCACGATAATACATGAAGGTGGGCATGGAATCTTAGAACAAAATGTAAATAGTAATTTAACTAAATATGAATGTATGACTTGTGAGGGAATAAATGCTTTACATGAAAGTCAATCGAGATTTTTTGAAAATATGCTCGGAAGAAATATTAATTTTTGGATTCCAATTTATGATAAAGTTAAAGAAATGTTAGGGTTAGATGTAGATATAAACGAATTTGTTAAAGGCTTAAATAGTCCCGTTGCAAGTTTAGTTAGAACTGAAGCTGATGAACTTACATATTGTATGCATATAATTTTAAGGTATGAAATAGAAAGAGATTTATTTAGTGGAAAAATAAATGTTGATGATTTACCTAATGTATGGAATCAAAAAATGAAAGAATATTTAGGTGTTGAAGTAATAAACGATAAAGATGGTGTAATGCAAGATGTTCATTGGGCTGAAGGCGATTTTGGATATTTTCCATCATATTTGATTGGATCTATTTTTGATGGAATGTTTTTGGAAATAATTGAAAATGACTTGGGAAGTATTGATGAAATATTAAAAAGTGGAAATATTAAAGTAATAACTAAGTATTTAATTGAAAATATTTATGTAAATGGTGCAGCTTTTACAGGTAGAGAAGTTTTAGAAAAACTTGGTAGAAGTAATTTAAGTGTAGTGCCTTTAGTGAATTATTTTTACAAAAAATATGGAAATAAGAATTACTAACAAAATATTGTTTGTAAGATTTTTATATGGTATACTTTTAAAGTGAGAAGTATGAAAAGTCGTGAGAATGTTTATTATTTATTTTGGATATTTATTATTGGTTGTGTTGTAGGTTGGTGTATAGAGGGTGTTTTTTCATTAATTAAATGGAAAGAATTTATTAATCATTCTGCAGTTGTTATTGGACCTTTTAACGCAGCATATGGTCTTGGAGCCTTAGTTTTAACTGCTCTTTTATTTAAATTTAAAGATGATAAAATTTGGAAGATATTTTTAATAGGCTTTATTGGAGGCTCTATCTTAGAATATATAATGAGTTTAGGTATGGAATTGGTGTTAGGATTTACTGCTTGGGATTATTCGAGGAAACCCTTTAATATAAATGGAAGAATTTGTGTTAGATATTCATTATTTTGGGGGGCTTTAGGGATTGTTTGGATTAAATACATTTATCCTTGGTTAATAAAGTTTATAGATAAAATTGATTATGATGTTGGTAAGAAATTAGCCATTTGGTTAAGTGTATTTTTATTATTTGATGGAATACTTACTGGGGTAGCAATTAATAGAGCAAGACAAAAAGAAAAAGGTGTTGAAGCAAAATATAAATATGAAGAAATACTTGATAAAACTTTTAATAAAGAATATTTGAAGAATATGTATAATGATAGCTGGAGTGATTAGATGAAAATTGTTGTATTTACATGTAGTACAGGTGGAGGACATAATAGTTGTGCTAAATATATTGCTAAAGAATTTAACGATGACGGCATTAAATGTGATGTAAAAGATTATATGGAGCTAGCAGGTGAAAAGGCTAGTAAGATGGCTGAAAAACTATATTTAGATTCTACGAAAGGTAAAGGAAATATATTTAAAACAGTTTATAAATTGGGAGAGCTTTATAATAAATCAGGAATAAAAAGCCCAGTTTATGGTTTTAATAAATTAATTGTAAAAAAACTTGATGAATTTTTAGTTAGTAATGGTTATGATTTGGCTATCGGTACTCATGTTTTTCCCTGTTTAGCTTTGACTGCTTTAAAGAAAAAGAAAGATATTAAATTTATTAATGTTGCTACTGATTATGAATGTATTCCTTTTTGGAATGAAACTAATCCAGATTTATTTGTTATTCCAAGTGAAAAACTTATATCTAAATTTGTAGAAAAGGGTATAAAAAAAGACATATTGTTACCAATTGGTATACCTGTTGCATCAAGTTTTTTTGATATTAATAAAGATATTGATTTGCCACATGATAAAAAAAGAGTGTTGTTAACATCTGGAAGTATGGGTTTTGGAGAAATGAAAGAGTGTGTAGATGCAATACTTGATAATATTGATTGTTATTTAATCGTAGTTTGTGGAAGTAATAAAGAATTAAAAAATGAACTTGATAAAATTAATAATGATAAATTATATGTATTGGGATTTATTAATAATATGAATCAATATATGAAAAGTAGTGACGTTATTATTGCTAAACCTGGTGGACTTACATCAACTGAAATAACTATGATGAGAAAACCATTTGTTATAATGATGCCTATTCCTGGAGTAGAAAACTATAATGCTAAGTTTTTTAGTGATAATGGTATGGGATTATATGCTAGTGATGTAAATGAAGTAGTTTTATGTACTAAAAGAATACTAGAAAATAAAGAATTAGAAAATAATATAATTTTGAATCAAAAAAAATACATAAATGATAAATCTGCGAAAGATTTAGTTCAATATGTAAAAAAATGGATGTGATAAATAATGGATGAAGTATTAAATGAGTTAGGTTTGCCAAATGAAGTTGGTTTTGAAATATCCAAAAATACAATTAGGTCCTTATTAACTTCAGAAAGTTATGAACGATTAATAGATGTTGTTAAAAGTAAATTTAATAAAGCAACATCTAATATTGGTCTTGATGAATCTCTTAATTTGGCAATTCTAATGGATTTTACTATTAAATTTAAAGGTGGACGAAAAAATATTGCTGTAGATGAGTTTTCTATTATTAAATCTATTTATGACTATTTTAATACTGAATATATTTATCAAAACGACGTTCATTTTGGATTACTTGATAATAATCAATATTTAAATGAAGAAATAAAGAAATTACAGGATTTTTTAAGAGAAAGGATTAGAGAACTTAGAAATATTACTAATGTAAATCAATTAAAAAGTATTTCCAAATCGTTGTATGACAGTTATATGATGGCATATAATGATAAAGTTGTTGATGGTAATTTTACTTTATTTGAATGGAATATTTTTTTTCAAAAAGAAATTAATTTAGATATTGAAAGATTTCAAAGATTAAAAACATGGATGGAAAGTTTTATTAAAGAATTAACTAGTCCATTGCCATTTTCTTTGTTTTCCAATATTAATAAGGATAAAACCAAGCTTTTTTTGTCAGCTCAATTTTTATTATTGGCAATATTATTAACTGAACCAAATCGTAGTATTCTTATTAAAAATTCCATTGAATTAATTAAATCTATTGAAGATAAAAATGTAAATCTTTCTAATATTTTTCTTTGGCAATGTGAAGATTTATGTAATGTAAATACTTTACAACGTGTGGAATATAAAAAATTGAATTTGCAAATGCCTTTAGAATTAATTAATCTATATTTAAAACAAGAAGATATAAAAAAGACTGTTGATGTTTTGTTAAGTTATTCTAATCAAGACTTTAAAAACGATGATTTAAGTAATGTTTATAATAAATTGAATGAACTAATTCAAGGAGCCTTAAATGAATCAATTAAAATTGGACTTAAGGATGTTAATTTAAATGATTTAAAACAAGATGCATTAAAAGAATTAGGTGATACTTTAGATAATGATAAGAAACAATTGAAATTAAAATCTTATATTGATAGAATTGATATGTTTTTACATTATTTAAAACCTTATAAAGTTCAAACTGGTTCTGGTAAATTTAAAAATTTTCATGTGTTTTATTATGAAAATGGAATGGTTGTTTTGGATAAGCTAAATGGGGAATATGGGTCGTTATATATAATGCCCATTATGATTTATTTATCTATTTTAAAAAATGAGAATATAAAAAACTTATATGAAGTTAGAAATATTTTAGGAGTAAGGTCTGTTAGTCATAGAAAGAATAATTGGCAAATTGAGGTTAAAAATTTGATTGATAGTCATAAAATTACGATGGAAGAAATAGAATTTTTAGAAAAAGCTTCAGAAGTATCTTTGCCTGTTAATGATGAACAATTGCAAAGTTTAAAAAAACAATATAAAGATAATGATTTTTTACAAATGGAAATTAAACGAAAAGAAATTGAAAGAAAAAAACGATTTGAAGAAATTGATGAAGAAATAAAAAGGGATAAGGCTTCAGAATGTAGTAAAGATTTATTGGATGATGAAGAAGAACAAATAATTGAAGAGGTTGATGAACCTAATGATTTTTTAGTAATTAATGATTCTTCAATTCAATCTAAAGTAACAAGGAATCCGAAAGTTTCGTTATTTACTAAGTTAAGAACAAAAGATGATCAAGGAATGATGCATTGTGATTTATGTGGTGAATTTGTAAGTTTTGATACTAGAAATTTTGAGGCACATCATATAATACCTTTGGCAAATAATGGCGTAGATAATGTTTATAATACTGTTTGTTTATGTGGAAATTGTCATAATAGAATACATAGTAAGGTTCCTCCGACAATGTTTGAAATAGGTTGGATGTTACAAAGGGTCAGAGAAAGAGTTATTAAAACAACACCTTTTTATTTACAAAATTTTGATAGATTGTTTAATCCTAATTATAATTTTTTATATGGTAGTATAGATAATTATGATGAAGAAATGAGATATTATGAAAATAATAAAGAAAATGAAGATAGAAATTTTCTAGTAGAATGGAATAGTAAAAAATAATTTTATTTTATAATTTTTAATGGTATAATAATTAAGTAAGGTGATTTAAATGAATAATGAAAAAGTAAGTATGTTAGAAAGATATGGCGTTGATTTAACAACTAAAAAATATATAACTGATCCAGCGATTGCAAGAGATGAAGAGATAAAACAAATAATTTTAGCTTTATTAACACCTGAAAAAAGTGCATTACTTGTTGGTAAGCCTGGTATTGGGAAAACCGCGATAGTGGAAGGGCTTGCATATAGAATTCAAAAAGGATTAGTTCCTGATGCTTTAAAAAATTATTCTTTGATTAAGGTAAATATAACAAGTTTAATTGGTGAAACGATGAGTGAAGGACAGGTTGAAAATAGAATTGATTTGCTAGTTAGAGAATTAAATGATAGACTTAATACGATTATATTTATAGATGAAACTCATTTACTTGTGAATAAATCTGGGGGTATGGATTTTGCAAATATGTTAAAAGCAGGATTGGATAGAGGCCAAATTAAAATGATTGGTGCAACTACTACAGAAGAATATGAGCAATATATTTTAAGAGATAGAGCTTTTCTTCGTAGATTTCAAAAAATTGATGTTTTAGAAGCTGATAAACCAACAGTTGTAAAAATCTTAATGGGAACTTTACCTAAACTTGAATATCAAATTGGGGTAAAAGTTAATTATCAACCATTTATAACAGAAAAAATAATGGCTTTTATCGTAGAAATGACTGATGAATACAAAAGAGTTTATGAAATTGCAAGTAGATATCCTGATATTTGTTTGACAATAGTTGCCAATGCTTTTACATTTGCTTTATATGATAATAGAAAAATTGTGTCAATAATAGATTTTTATAGAGCTATTAAAAATTCAAAAAATATTTATGATGATGTAAAAGTTAAAGAAATAGCTAATTTTAAGACAACTTTTAAAGATTTGTTTGAGGCTGAAGGAATTGATATAAATACATTAGACTAGTTGGAAGTGAAAAAATCTTTCCATGGGTCTTTTTTCTTTAGTCTTTTAATTGCTTTATATATTGTTATTTCATTAGGTTTAATTTTGTCAAGTTCATTCCATGCTATAGGCATTGATACCGGAGCATTTTTTCTTAATCTAACTGAATATGGTGCTACAAAAGTAGCACTTTTTTGGTTTCGTAAATAATCTATAAATATTTTGTTCTTGCGCTTTTCTTTTCTATTGTTAGTTGTAAATAGTTCTGAATGAGTATTTTCTATTATATTTGCTATATCTTCAGAAATTTTATAAAATTTTTTCCAAGTTAAATTGTTTTTAAAAGGAATACATATATGATAACCTTTTCCACCACTAGTTTTTAAAAATGATTTTAAATTTAAGTTATCTAATATTTCTTTTAAATATTTTACTCCAAGTCTTAGCTTATCAAGGGAAAGTGATTTATCTGGATCTAAATCAAATACCATCATATTTGGTTTATTTTTATTTGATGCATTACTTCCCCAGATATGAAATTCATAGCTATTCATTTGAACCTCGCTTAATAAACCAATTTCATCTAATATGTAGTAATAATCTTTTTCTTTATCATTTTTAGATGAAATATTAATTTTTTCTAAATATCTTTTTTGATTTTCTAAATGTTTTTTAAAAAAAATGTTGTTATTTATTCCTGATGGAGCTCGCACTACACTTATAATTCTATTTTCTAGATAAGGCATCATATATGGGGCTACTTTTTTATAATAATTAAAGATAACTTTTTTAGTAATATTACCAATTATTTTTTTGTTGGGGCTAGTTAATAATATTTCTTTTTTCTTTTCATTATCTTTAATTTCTTTCATGGTTCTGTTTGTTTTAATACTTCTTTTATATTTGGTTATATCAATGTAGTTTTCATAAAAGTCATGATCTTTAATAAGTAACCAATTATCATCTTTAAAATGAGTAAGAGTCCACATACCTTTAAGCCTTTTGCCATAAAGAATTACTTTTATTAAATTTTTTTCATACTTTATAATCTCGTAATATCCTAGATCAAATAACATGACTGTGCCTGCACCATATTCGCCTTTGGGTATTGTTCCTTCGAAATTTTTATATGAAATAGGGTGGTCTTCAACTTTTATTGCCAATCTTTTGTCTTTAGGATTATAAGATGGTCCTTTTGGTATTGCCCATGAGGACATTGTACCATTATATTCTAATCTAAAATCAAAGTGATCTTTTCTTGCTATGTGATGTTGAACACAAAATGTTAATTTTTTGTTATTTTTTAAAATTTTACCAATGGGTTCGCTTGTTATATTAAAGTTTCTTTTGTTATTATATTTAGTTAATTTGTTCATAAATTTCACCATTATTATTTTGGATTTAATTGCTTATTATATACAATATATGTTATATTACCTGTAGGTGGTATTGTGAAGGTATTGAGTATAAAAGAACCTTATGCTAGTTTAATTAAAGATGGGTATAAATGTTATGAAACAAGAAGTTTTAAAACAAATTATCGTGGTGAATTATATATTCATGCTAGTTTAAGTAAATGTAATCAAAGTGATAAATTAAGTAATCTTATTACGCCGATGTATGGTGAAATTATTTGTAAATGCATGTTAGTAGATTGCATTTATATGACTGATGAATTTATTGAAAATCTTAAGAAAAATAATGAAGTGGAATATAAATGCGGATTATATGAAGTTGGACGATATGCTTGGGTTTTGGAAAATGTTTTAGCAATCAAACCTATTAAAGCTAAGGGAAAACTGGGAATATGGAATTTTGAATATGAAAAAAGCAAGTAGAAACACTTGCTTTTTTATATTGTAATTTCAACCGCACCATTTAATATAATTTTAACAGATAATAA
>UQVR01000016.1 GCA_900544625.1 uncultured Mycoplasmatota bacterium | reverse complement strand
GAAACAAATTATAGTTTTCTGTTGCACTATTTGTTTTATTATTTGCCGTTAGAGTTGCTCTAGCAAATGTTGTACCTGATGCATTTCCTTTACCTTGACTAAATAGTGTGGCATTTGTTTCAATATTAATATTTGAGCCCACTTCAAAGGTTATAATGTCCGTGGTATATGTAGTTACTCTTAAGTTTGCACTTGTACCATCTCCACCAATTGCTTGAAAGTATGCATATGTTGCTCCGATTATTAATGAAAGTAATATTATTGCTGCTATTACACTTAATGTTATTGCTTTTTTATTTTTCATATTATCATTATCCTTCATATTATTTTCTATACTAAATTATAGTAAAAAACATTATGTTAGTCAATTGCTTTCATAATGTTTTTTTAATTTGTTATTCATCACTTTGAAAAAATGCAATAACAAAATTCCCTTTTGCTTTTAATGTAATAATGCCATTAGCATTATCATAGTCTTCTATTTGAGGATTCGAGAAGTTGTCTGAAGTCCCATCAAACATTAGTAATTTTACGCAATCTATATTTAATTCCTTTAAAATCTCGGCCGTAATTGGTATTGTATAATATCCATTTGAATCTGGGGATAATACTGTTGTATCAATATTTACAAAAATGGTTACCGGTGACATCGATACTAAATTTGAGTCTATAAAGTTTTGTAAAAATGCTTTCTGATTTGCATTAAGGCCATTGGCATATGCGTAAAGTTCATCGAAATTATAAGTTTGGATTTTTTCAAGATATCCATATGTTTTACCTATATCATTATAATTATCTTTTTTATATATGGTTTTAAGATTTGTTTCTGATAATCCTTCCATTGATAAACCTTCTGTTTTATAAAACAAACACGGGTGGTCCTTATAGCCACAGTTACTTTCTACTCCATTTTCGATATATATATTATGAAAATTTTCATAACTTTTATTGTCTTCAATTAAGGTGTCTTTTTCTATAAAATATCCAAATGTATTATATTCACTTTCAGCCCATTGCGCAAAAGTCATTCCTTTTTCTGCTGAATATTCAGTACCAGCATATGTGAATCTTATTAAATTGCTACTTAAGCTTATAATTTTTTCATTTACTACATAAATGTTGGAATATATACCATTCGTATCTATTACTTTTACTATTGTTCTATAATTACCACTTTTTAAATCTGTAAATGTATATGTATTACTTGTACTTTCTTTATATGTATTACCATTATCTATTGAATAATAGTATTTTGATATATTATTTGTTCCTTTACTTGCTGTTACTGTTGTTGTGATTGTATTTGTTGTTTTACTTGTTTCTACTTTACTTATTACTGGTAAATTATAATTATCTGTTCGATAGTTATAATTATACACATTTGTCTTTACTTTCTTTTTATCTATTGCATACGCTGATATTTCATAATTAATATCATCTTTTATATTATTAAATGTATAACTATTACTTGTACTTTCTACATATGTTGTTTCATTTGCTGCGAGTGTATTAGATAATCTTTGTATTTTACTTTTAATATTATTTATTGCTAATGTATCTTTTTCTTTTATTGCAAAATAATATTTATCTATTTCATTACTTCCTTGTTCTACATTTAATTTTACTGTTAAGTTACTTCCACTTCTTGTAGCACTTAATGTATTTATTGTATTCGGAGTATAACTATCATAATTATCTTTACCTATTAATATTTGTCCTGAGAATATTTTTCCCATATTAACACTTTGATCATTATCATAATTTATTAATGTTACCGTTATGTTCCATGTATCTGTTTTTGTTGGACTTGCTGTTATTTCTCTATTATCTAAAAGAGTTAATAATCCTGTTTTAGTTGTTATATCAAATCCTGAAATTTGGACTCCTTTAGCATCTGTAACTGTTTTATGTTCTAATCCACTTATACTTGTTATTTCATTATTATTTCCATCTTTAATTGTTAATAATAAATCTGGTGAACTTGTACCTATAGCATACTTAAAGTTATTATCTGATATATTTAAATACATGTTATAATGTTCGGTGGTTGTATTGGTTTTATTATTGGCTGTAAGTATTGCCTTTGCAAACGTTTTACCTAATGCATTTCCTTTTCCACTTCCAAATGATGTTTGATCAGCATAGATTGATATATCATCACCAATTTCAAAATTAAATACATCTGTGGTATATGTAGTTACTCTTAAGTTTGCACTTGTACTATCTCCACCACTTGCTTGAAAGTATGCATATGTTGCTCCGATTATTAATGAAAGTAATATTAAACTTGCTATTACACTTAATGTTATTGCTTTTTTATTCTTCATATTATCATGATTCCTTTTATATTAAATTAGAAAAGAGATTTTATGAAATCCCTTTTATTTATTATCTTCGATTAATTCAACTGCTACTCGACCTTTAAATTTCTTTCCTTGATCATAGTTTTGTTCAGATCCTGTTCCATGTAATCTAAATGATATTGTATAATCTTGTGTTGAATTAGCAGGTATTTCTATATTAAATCCAAATCTATTATTAGTTACTGGCGCAGAAGTCCAATCACTATTGTATCCTCCATTACTTTTAATTTTAGTTTGGAAGTTACCACTTATAAATGTATTTTCTACTTCGATCCAATCTAGATTATATTTTAATGGTTGATCAGTAGTATTTGTTATTTTAAATTTAACATCCGGTACTTCTGTATTTACATTTGGATCATTTTGGTCATCTGGATAAAGATTTGATAGGTTAACATCATCTCCAGTTTCAAATGTAACTATTAAGGCTGCCGTATTAATGTCAACATTTCCCCCACCAATTATGGTCATTCCGCCTTTTTTATCAGCAACATACGCACATAATCTATCACATTTACCATCGCCATTATCATCAATATTAATATCTGGATTTCCATCTCCATTTGTATCAATGTTTAAATCTGGTAATCCATTATTATCTATATCAATATTTAAATCTGCTTTTCCATCACCATCAATATCTATATTGGTATCTGGCCATCCATCATTATTTGTATCACAATTTAATTTACATACACCTTTTTCATCTAATTGATTCATCTTGTTAAAGATTGTTCCATCTTTTAATAAAACATTAAATGTAGGCTTTCTATTACCACGATAATCTATATTTTTATCTGGATTTTTATCATCATTGGTATCACAGTTAACATCACAAATACCGTCATCATCTAAATCAATGTTTAAATCTGCAATGCCATCACCATTTAAATCAATATTTAATTTTTCTTTGGCTAAAAATTGAACTCCCGTAAATGTTGCAAATCCAGCAATGAATAAGAAACCAAGAAGAAAAAGAATAATTAAGGCTTTATTTTTCTTTTTAAATGAAAATATTAACTTATTGCCATCTTTTTTTACACATAAATTATGTGGCAAATATGTTTCATTATCTTTATTATCAAAAGCTACATTTAATACTTTTTCTAAATGCTTTTTAGTTACATCAACATGTCCTTCATAAACATTTTTTAAACTTTCTTCAATTAGCTTATCTTGTTCACCACTTTTTAAAAGCATGAAATCTTTAATATTAATAACCTCTTTATTTCTTAA
Organism: uncultured Mycoplasmatota bacterium; assembly: GCA_900544625.1. Lineage (GTDB taxonomy): Bacteria > Bacillota_I > Bacilli_A > RF39 > UBA660 > Onthocola_B. Next base: position 21,371 of record UQVR01000016.1, on the reverse strand, counting down.
AAATTCTTTATTATCCTTTTTTTCTTTGGCCATTACTATCCCTCACTTATTTTATTATTGAAATTATTTTTTTCTTTTTAGTATTATAATCATTTAAGAAATCTTCAATTGTCTTTCTAATTGCATTTGTTGCTTTATCTTTTCTCTTCTTTGCTTCCTTAAATTCTTTTTCCATCAATTTTTTAAATTCTTTTTCTGTTATATCTCCGGTAAAAACAAAATCATTTACTAGTTTACTAATAATAGCGGAATTAAATTCACTCTTATTAGAGGCTGCATTCAAATCTATAGCATCATTATCTATAAAGAATGCTAAATCATATTTTGTCTTTATATCAGCATCTTTAACAATTTCTGTTCTTTTATCAATGCTTGTTATTGGTTTAATATTATTTTTTTCTAGATATTCCCATAATTCTAGAGCTTTAATAAAGTTTTGCTCTTTTAAAATAACATTAGTCTTTCTAATTGGACTTCTTACTGGACTTGATTCCTTTAAGCTCTTTATAAATGTTGAACCACGAAAAGCTGAAACTATATCTTTGATATGTGAAATTCTTTCTTCTAGACTATGTCCATCTTTTGAGGCATCTATTTCAGTATCTTTTTTACTCTTAAGTTGAAGGTTTACCTCAACTTCTTCACCTTTTTTCTTCATTAAACCCGAGTAAGAAACTGTACTTTCTACTTTTGCATAACTTCTTTGGTCAGATTCATTTAATTTGTTATTTACAAATGTATATAGGTTATCTACGAGTGACTTTATAAATCTATTTTCATAAAGATCTACAGTTTCTTCACGATATACATTTAATAATTTAAGTGGTATTACGGTACCATCTTCTTGTACTTCTTGAATCATACTTGTATGTTGTGCTAAATGCCTAATAGATTCTTCAGTTACAACTTTTGCTTTTTCAATTGGTACAATATTTTCTTCTTGAACAATGAATCTTCTTGGATTTCTTATGATATTATCAAGATATGGTATACATTCTTCCACCATATCTATCCAAGATGTGTCACTAACACACGCATCAATATCACGCTTTACAGTAATATTTGATGATGTTGATGCGATAAATTTGTTAGCATTATCTTTGTTTATATTATTTATGTATTCTACTATATCCATAGAAATCACCTAAATTGTTTTCTTAAGACGAAGTAAATATGCTTTACATTCTGGAGTTTTTCCTGTTCCAAATAGTTTTTCTAAGTAATTAACTAATCCATCAATTTCATCTTTGATATAAGCTAAGTTTAATTGTTCAAATTTTCTTAATATTTTGTGAGCAATTAAGTAATCAATTCCCGCTACTTCATCTCCACCACAGGCAATAAATGCTGGAACAAACTCTTTTAATTGTTTAACAATTCTGTTACCAAATGCAAGTCTAAAGTGATCTATTACATATCTGTCTAATTGGGCAATCTTTTCTAAGTTTTCTTCACTTACTGGATGTTCTTCACTAGATTTTTCAAATAACCCTTCTAGATGTTTGTAACTTGTCTTAATTTTATCTGTATCTGGAGCTTCAAATACTTCACATTTATCATCTATTGCTATAGGCATTGCTCTATCGTAAACTTTATCAGTAATCATAAATGTTGAGTCATCATTGTTTATTGTACCTATATACCACATATTTTCAGGAATTTTTAATTTTCCATTTTCTAATTTCTTAGGATCATCTGGCCATACATTTGGCACTAATTCTACAACCCAGTCTTTTTTATTTGGTAATTCTAGAATAGATAACATTTCGGCAAAGTAGTATTCAACACGAGAAATATTCATTTCATCTAATAATGTAATGTAAACTTCATCATTGTATTGAGCTTCATACATTTTTTCTAGAATTTCAGTTTCATTAAATTTCTTTGTAAATTCATTGAAGTATCCAAATATTTCTGTTGAGTCTCTCCATGAAGGTTGAACAGATGCTACAGTGGTTTCATTATCTACAAAACTACCAAAAGCATATGCTAAAGATGTTTTCCCAGTACCAGATATACCTTCAAGAATAATTAGTTTATTTGATGCAAATGATGCTATAAATAATCTAATTAAGTTTATATCATAGTATAGATGTAATCTTGATGCTGAATAATTTCGAAATTGGTTACAAAACTCTTCTAGTGTAAATGTATTAGTAATTTCTTCTGGTGCAGAATTTTCATATTTTGTATCAACATTACTAAGTTTGAAGAATCTGCTTTCTCCTTCTTTAAGTTCATTTTTAGGTGTACCATCTTCATTGTATTCAATTTCACCAGCTTCATTAGTTAGTTCACTAAATTTTTCATTTTGTCTTTTTAATTTAAAGATTTCATTATTTAAAGAATCAATTTCTTCAATTAACATATCTTCTTTTTTAACATTTCTTCTGTATCTTACATATACTCTAATTGATCTATATATTAGGAATACTATTAAAGCAAATATTGCAAGTAAAAATACTATGGAAAGGATCATTATTACTAAACCTACCCCAGTTAAATCACTCTTATAATCGTTTATTACCGTTATATAATTTACAATATTAAACATTTGAAATAATCCTTGGCCTAGACCTTTAAATATTGTAACAAATCCTTCAAATAAAGGTTCCATAAATTTTGTAAAAAATTCCCCGTATGTACTCATTATTCTTCCTCCTTATTCTTTACAACTAATTTAATATTCATTTTATCAAAACTAATTTGATTATCTAAGTTATTATTTATAAATTCTTTATTTACTAATAACTCCATATCATTTACAAACATTGTAGGATTAACATTTTCATTGCTATCATATTTATATATAAAACTCATACCAATTTCTTTATAATCTTTAATAAGATTTTGATATTTTATTTCTTCTTCATAAGGAACTAATATCTTAACAAATTCTTTTAGATACTTATTATCAAATAATCTTAATAATCCAGCTTTTTTTAATCCTTTATCTATTTTAATAACATATTTATCCATTTCTTTATTACTTATTAGTTCTTCAAGTACTTTACTTGCTAATATGTCATATGATATTTCTTTAATTTTATTTTCATAATCCTTTAATACGCCTTTTACTAAAGATTCATCAAATTCTTCTATACCTGGTATTTCATAGCTAAATTTAACTTCATAATATATTGGATTATTACTAATCATTTTATATTCATTTCGATAATTTGGATTGTTAAATCCTTCAATTATTTTCTTATCTTCAACACAATTTTTCTTTATTGCTTCAAATAAATCATTTATAAAATACTTGTTATCTTTTACTATTAATAATTTTGTTTTTCTTAAGTAGCCTAATAAATATTTAAATTTATTTTTAGTATCTTGATAGTCACCATCTACAACATTACAAGCAAAATCTACATAACATGCAGTACAAATTATTACTGACAATAAAAAAGTTTCATTTTTTAAAGTATTTATCAAATTCGTTTTGTCATGTAATCTGTAATATTCAATAATTGCTTTTAATATAAAATTTATATTGTCATTGGAATATTCTATAGGATTGTCTTTATGTTTATTATTTTGAAAATAATAGGCATCTCCATATATTTCAATTATTTCTTTAGCAAAACTCACAAATTCTTTTTTGGTTTGCCACATTTTATTATTATCAATACTAATAATCGATTCTAGTATCTTTGCGTACTCAAGTAAGTCTTTTTCTTTTTTTACCACATACTTATCTATAACACTTAAGCTCACAATTCGTCTCACCAACCTATTCTTTATAAATTATACCAAAATAAAAATTACATTGCAATAAGACTTGTAAAATTTTTAAAAAATTATTGCCATTATTTCTTTTTTAGGTTAAAATAATAATAGGAAGAAGGTATAATGATGGGTGCAAATATAAATGATTTAGATTATACAGTTAGTAAAATGTTTAATAGTGATGGAACACGAAGAGAATCTATAAATAAGATTAATGAGAGAATTGCTCGAGATGATGAGGCTTATAGACTTAGTGTAGAAAGACCTCCGGTTAAAAATTTGAGAAATAAAAAAAGAAAACCTGCTGGTATTAAAGACATTGGCAAAAAAATAATTATTATGGTTGCTTTAGGGGCTGGTTTAACAGTTGGTATTCACGAATTAAAACAAGCTATGGAAGTTGGAGAAAATGCTAATGAAATTAAAGACGCTTTAGCAACAGCTGTTAGCCAAAACACATCAGTTGATGGTTATAATCATGCTGAACAAAGACCTTACTGGTGGTATGATATGAACAAAATGGCTAGTGATGTATTAAATAATAATAAAGAGTATGATATTGATACAAGAATATATGGATGTTTTAGAGCCTTGAATGAATATGATAAAACTGAACATATGAATGAATTATTCTCGAAAATGTCTAGATTAATCGCGGATGAACCAGAGGAATATACAGAAGATGAAATAAGATCAGCACTACATAGTTCTTTTCAAGAATATTTAGATAGTAAAAGTATTACTTTAGATGAATATGAAACTATAATGGAAAAAGTTATTAAAGAATATGCTAAAGAAGATATTAGTCAAGAAAAAATAAATGATTTATTAGATCAATTAAATGGTTCTAGAGATGGAGGTTCAAGATGAGCGAAGAATTAGAAACAATTACATTAGATGATGGCTTAGACTATATTGTAACTGATGAATTTGAAATTGATGGAGTAAAATACATTTATTTGTCAAATGAAAATGATATCGCATCATTTTGTATAAGAAAAATGAATACTATAAATGGTAATGAATATTTGGTTGGTTTAAATGATAGAAATGAATTTAATATGGCTTTAGAAAAATTTTTAGAAAGACATCAAAATGATTAAAAGATCTCAATTTGAGATCTTTTTATTTTTCTAATTCAATAGTTAATGTCATATTATTTACATCTAATATAGCATTTTCTTCAATACTTTGATTTATTACATAGCCATAACCATTATATTCTAATTTTAAGCCTATTAAATTACAATAAGTTTTTACTTCACTTAGACTCCACCCTTTTAAGTTTTCCATCTTTATTTCTTTATCATTTGTTAAAAGAAATAATTTTTCACCTGATAAAAGTGTTTTATTTTTTAAAGGATATTGATTAATAATATATTTTCCATTACCTAATATAATAACATCTATTTTTTTATTTTTTAATTCTTCTAAAGTTGTATCTAGGTATTTACTTATATAATTATCTAGTGTGATGATTTTTGAAGGGTCAGCATCGCTTTTAGATTCAGTAAGTTTAGCGTAGCTTGCAATTTCTTCGATTGCTGTTGTAATAACTTTAGCCCATGAGCCTAAATTTGTTTCAGGTTTTTTACCCGCTACATAAACAATATATTTTGGATCATCAGCTGGAAAAATACCTGCGAATGATTTAATGTAATCATAAGTCCCAGTTAAGTAACCACCTTTAGGTGATGCAATTTGAGCTGTTCCGGTTTTACCCATTATGCTTACATTATTAACTTGCCAATACTTATTTATATCAATTACTTTTTTCATTATTTCATGCATTTTATTTACTGTATTAGTTGAATATACTTTTTTTACTACTTGTCTTTCTCCTTGATAAGTTATATTTCCGTTTTGGTCTACAACTTTATCTACGATATATGGTTTTATTACCGTTCCATCATTAGTCATAGCACTTAGAGCTTGAAGCATTTGAATAGCTGTTACACTAACTCCTTGACCAAAAGATGCTGTTGCAAGTTCTGATTGATAAACCATTTCAATATCACCAATTGCTTCATTAGATAACTCTATTCCTGTTTTTTTACCAAAACCTAAGTTATTATAGTATTCTGATAATTTATCTACTCCAAGTCGTAAAGCAAGAGTTGTGGCTGCAACATTTGAAGATCTAGCAAAACCTTCATCAAAAGAAATTGTTCCCCAGCCTTTTCTTTCAGAGTCACGAATAACGGTGCCATCATCCAATGTATATGAACCTGATTTAAATGTTTCTTCCCCATCATATTTTCCTTCTTCCATTGATGATGCAAAGGAAAATACCTTCATAACTGATCCTGGTTCATATTGATAACTTAGTAAGGGATTCATATATTCTTTAATTGTATTTGTATCATTTGGGTTAAAGTTTGGATTTGTGGCACTTGCTACGATTGCTCCAGTTTTAGCATCCATTACTGTAAATACTGCCCAGTCAGTATTAAATTTTTCTTTCATGCTGGATACTGCTTTTTCGGCAATAAGCTGAATACTACTGTCAATTGTTAAATATATATCAGAACCGTCTTTAGCTTTTTTAGTATCTTCATTAGTATTAGGAATCTTATAGTTACTTGATGTATATTTTAAATATTTTGTATATCCATTTGTACCGGATAATATATCATCATAATAACCTTCAATACCTAGTTCACCAGATATTTTTCCATCATCTAATACTTTTGCATAACCTATAATATATGATGCAAATGTCGATTTATTATAATATCTTTTCTTAGAATTCTTAATAAAATCTATGCCAGGTAACTCTAACTTTTCAATTCTAGCTTTTACTACTTCAGTTATTCCATAGCCTCCAGGTCTTAATTCTACTTGATATAACTTTTTATTTAAAAGTTCTATTAACTTTTCTTCAGTCATATTTAATATTGGTGCTAATTCTTTAGCAGTTTTTTCTTTATCCGAAACATTAGTTTTATTAGAATTTAAATATGCTATTACTGTATAGGAATTAACTGTACTTGCTAATTCTTCACCATTAATATCATATATATTTCCTCGATTAGCATAAAGTGTTTTTTTAACGGTACTTATACTTGCTGATTTGTCTTTTAAATTTATTCCATCTACTTTATCGCTTAAAACGACATATGATAATTTACATATTATAGCCACAAATAAAAAAGCAACAACTAAAATAATAAACTTTGATATTTTAATTGTTACTCTTTTTTTCATACTATTATCTCCTCTTATTCTCCGACTGATTTAATATTACTATTATTATACGATAATCCATGATTTTCTGCAATAGATTGAATATTTTCTAGGCTAGCTAATTCATCTATTTGCATTGAAAGGCCTTGATTTACTAGTTCTTGACGCTCAATATTTTTAGTAATTTTTTCTACTTCATTATTTGTTTCAGATAATAAAGACGAAGTAAAAACATTAAATATTGGAATTACTAAAAGTAAGAAAACTAATAATGCATACATCATTTTTTCTCCTTTTAACAATTTTACCTTTTTACTCTTTTTTGTCATCTTATCATATCCTTTCGATTATTCTTAATTTTGCACTTCTACTTCTTGAATTTTCTTCTAATTCTTTTTGGCTTGGAAGTATTGGTTTTTTATTTACTAACTTTATTAATGGTTTGTATTCTTCAGGTATATCTTTTAAACCTTTAACAAGTGGATCAATATCACTATATTTTTTAAATATGTTTTTAACAATTCTATCTTCTAGAGAATGAAATGTTATAACTGCTATTCTTCCACCTTTTTTAAGTCTTTTTATAGCTTTTGGAAGAATGCTTTCTAATACTGTTAATTCTTCATTAACTTCAATTCTTAATGCTTGAAATATTTTTCTTTCAGGATGATTTTTATAAAAGTAGTTGGCACCAGTAGCATTTTTTATTACTTCTACTAGTTCTAAAGTACTTGAAATATCCTTACTTTCTTTTTTTATATTTTTGGCAATTACTCTACTTAACTTCTCTTCACCATATTTAAAAAATATTTCTGCTAGTTCATTTTCACTATATTCATTTATTATGTCTTTTGCACTTTTTCCTTCACTAGACATTCTCATATCTAATGGACCATCATGCATAAATGAAAATCCTCTTTTTTCATCATCTATTTGAGGTGATGAAAAACCTAAATCAAATATAATACCATCAACTTCTTTAATGCCTATCTTTTCAAACGTTTCATCCATATTTACAAAGTTGGTATTAAATATTTTAAAATTATTACCTATTTTAGTTAATGCGCTAGTAGAATATTCTACAGCTTTTTTATCTTGGTCAAAACCATATAGAAAGCCATTTGGTATTTGCTTTAATATTTCTTTAGAATCTCCAGCATAACCAATCGTTGCATCAACATATATTTTCCCATCTTGAATATTTAAGCCTTCAAGCAATTCTTCTTTTAGTACACTATAATGCATTTTTATCACCATCAAATAAATTTTCTGCGATATCTTCAATTATATCACTATTATCACTCATGAAATCTTCGAATGCTTTACTATCCCAAATTTCTAAATGGTCATTAACGCCGATTATAATACATTCTTTTGCTAAACCGGCGTAACTAACCAACGGGGAGGTAATACTTATTCGACCACTTTTGTCGAACTCGCAGGCAGTAGCCCCCGAATAGAAGAATCGTGTGAATGTTCGAGTGACTTTTTTAGTGAAAGGTAGAGTATCTAATTTGTCTACTAATTTGGTCCATTCTTCTTTCGAGTAAACATATAAACATTTTTCAATACCACGAGTTAGAATAAAATCTTCGCCCAGGTCTTCTCGAAGCTTAGTTGGAATAACTAGTCGACCTTTATCATCGATATTATGATGATATTCACCCAGTAACATACTATCCCCCACTTTCTCCCACAGTTTACCACTGTCCTATATATATACTATCAAAAGACACAAAAAAAGTAAATATTAAATATCTACTTTTTAAATTTATTTTTGTTGATTTACAATTATTTACACTTTTAGTGTAAAACTAACTTGCAATAATATAAGGATTATCTAAAGATCCATTTCCATCTACAAGATAAACACTTGAGTTCAAATATAATACTGGACTAACTCCAAAATTACCTATAGCATCTCTAGCAGCTATTTTTCCTTCTCTGCTTATAGATATGGTTTGTGTTGCATTTGTTGTGTATTGCGTTAATGTTAAGTCAAAACTTCTACCAGATAACCAACTGGCACCAGCACATGCAACAGTAATATATTCACTTAGTAAAGTCGTTCTAGCACAGTTGCTTTCTAAGGCTGTGTAGCCAAAATCACTCGGATACATTAGTCCTATATATCCTGTTGTAGTTGTTGGATTAGAACCGTTAACAGTAGTTCCTCTTTCATATGTATAGAAATTATTTGCTGTGACTGCTATGGAATTGTAACCACCTAAATGCCATGTCACACTTTGTATAAGATTTCTGTAATATGATTGAATCCCATTTTTTGTGTAATTACAATTTGATGTAACCGTATTTGAATAGCCATAACATTTACCACTATTTGTACCATCTTTTGCTTTATAATAGTAATCATTTAAAAGACTTTTTAAACTTGAAGTACTCCAATTATTTGTGCCTGCACTATCCCAAGTTTGATAACCTATTTGTTTATCTCTTATAATTTTAACCAAGTTTTTTCCTGCTTGTCCATGGGTGGCACTATCAAATACCCCGATTATTCGCCAATATTCATTGTTGAACCAAATATAATTATTTGGATTTTTTCCTTCATATCTATATCCATTTTCATTTATCACTTTTCCAGTTCCTTGGCTTTTACCGACTAGGCTAATTACATAATCAGATAGTAATATTTTTGTAGTTATAGATGTAAAATCAATATCACAACTAGTACTTGTGCCCAGCATATCTTCTATTGATAATTTCCATTCGTCATATAACCATTTTCCTACAGCATTATTGCATTCAACTTGCACTTTATAACTACCCCTGGCAGGAAATGAAGAAGTTTTTTCTCCGTCAAGAGAAATTGCATAAGTTACATTATTATCTTGCAAGCTTATATTATTATTTGTATTATAAATATGGCCAATAACACATAATAAAAATATAATACAAATGCTTATCAATTTAATCTTTTTGTTCATATTAGCCTCCTATTACATTCCAATTATGTATGGTGAATCGATACTTCCAGTACCACTAACTTTATATACTGTTGAATCAAGATATACTACTGGTCTAATTCCATTACCATATATGGCATAATAACGATCAACAAAACCATAATTATCTATGTAATAGACATAATTAGCTGTTCCACCAGGGGTAATTGTCCACTCAATTCCTTTTCCATATAACCAACTGCTACCTGAACAGTTATTGCTTCTATAAGAACTTACATTTGTTGTTCTTGCACAACTACTAGCTAGTGCTGAATAACCATAATCACTTGGGTACATTAAGCCAATATAACCAGTTGTGCTTGTAGGAGCCGGTGAAACTACATTACTTCCTCTTTCATATCCATATAAAGCATCGGTAGTAACATTATATGTTGTGTGTCCACCTAGATACCATGTTACATTTGCTATCATTTTTCTATATTTATCTTGAATTCCTATTTTAGTATAATTACAATTATTAGTTATTACATTTGAATAATTATAGCAATATCCAGACTCAGTTCCGTTTGTTGCATTATAATAATTTTCATTTAATAAACTTCTTAGTGATGATGTTGTCCAGTTGCTACTATTGTTTTTATCAAAAGCTAAACCAGATAACAATTCTTCTCTAATAATTTTAACTAAATTTTTACCACTTTGGCCATGTGAAGTATTATCAAATACCCCAATTATACGCCAATATTCATTATTGAACCATACATAGTTATTTGGGTTTTTACCCTCATATCTATATCCTTTTTCATTTACTACTTGGCCTGTTCCTTGTGTTGTTCCAGAAAGTCCAATAATATATTTTGCAAGGTTAGTTTTTGATGTACTATCAGTATAATTTAAACTGCATGTTATATGGTCACTACTCATTGCTGAAATTTCTATTCTATTATATTGTTGGTTATATAATGTTGTACTATTATCACAAGTTAAACTGCCTAACTTACCATAGGTTATGGGATTATTACTAATATTTATCATAACATCGGAATTAAGCGCATCAAAATAAACATAGCATTTATCTTCACTATTACCCACTAAATTAACTATTTTTTTATCAGAATCCCAAGAAAGTTCTCCACCGTTTTTGCAACCAGATAATTCACTATTAAATTTGTAACCATCTGTTGGCCATGAATCGGATGTATATTCTTTATAAACTTGAGTCTTTTTACCAGTTTCCACCATTATAGCTAATATATTTTGTTTTTTTATTTGTCTCGTATTTTCTAAAATTTCTTCATCTTTCGGAGGTAAACACAAAACAATTGTTAAAACTATTATTAAAAATGATAAAACATATATTATTTTTCGTTTCATGCAATAACCATCTTTCTTATTCTTTATTTAAATTACTCTACTATTTAATTTTACTATATTATTTTTATAATGTAAATATACAAACGCACAAAACTTAAATTTCTAACGAAATTCAAATAACTGTGTTACCTTCACAATAACGCTTTTCTGCTTCATTGAAACCTTGGGTTTCTCCACAGACCAATTTCGGACGATCGCCCCTGCTTATATCCATAATCTAATCAAAACATTTGCTTAGCCATATATCAAGACTTTTATTTGCAGAGAAAGTATAACTTTCCTAATATATAAAAAAGCAATATGGTTTGCATATTACTTTTACTTCTTTTTATCTTCTTTTATTACTTCTTTTAAAGTTGTTCCAAATGTTGCAACGCCTTGTAAATCTGCAGGAACTATAATTTTAGTTGATTTACCATTAGCAATATTTTCTAAAGCTTCATATGATTTTAAACGAATCACTGATTCATCAGCTCCAGCTTCTTTTAAAAGTTCAATTCCTTTAGCTTCTGCTTCTTTTATTTTAATCATCGCTTCTGCTTTACCTTCAGCAACTTTTATTTCACTCATCATTTGTGCTTCTGCTCTTAGGATAGCACTTTCTTTTTCACCTTCAGCTATTAAAATACTTGATTTCTTTTCTCCTTCAGCTTGAAGTATTTTTTCTCTTCTTTCACGTTCTGCACGCATTTGTTTTTCCATTGCTTCTTGAATATCTCTAGGTGGTAAAATGTTTTTTACTTCCACTCTATTTACTTTAATTCCCCATGGATCTGTTGCTTCATCTAATATAGCTCTCATTTTAGTATTGATAATATCTCTACTTGTAAGAGTTTGATCAAGTTCTAATTCTCCGATAATATTTCTTAGTGTTGTTGCAGTAAGAGATTCAATAGCACTTACTGGATAATCTACTCCATAAGTATAAAGTTTTGCATCTGTTATTTGAAAATAAACAACAGTATCTATTTGCATTGTAACATTATCTTTGGTTATCACTGGTTGAGGTGCAAAATCTTTAACAATTTCTTTTAATGTTACCTTATTTGATATTGCATCTATAAAAGGTATTTTAAAATGTGGTCCATGTTGCCATGTTGTATGATATGACCCAAGTCTTTCAATTACATAACACTTTGATTGAGGTACAATCTTAATATTAGGTATAATGATGATTATTATTATAACTAAAATAGCTATCAATATTTGTGGCATTATTTTTCACTCTCCTTTTCCACTATTAGCTTAACGCCATCAATTTTTAAAACTTTTACTGTATCACCTTTTAAACATTTTTCTTTAGATACAGCGCTCCATCTTTTGCCATCTACTTTTACTTCACCTACGACGTTTTTTTTAATGTCTTCAGTAACAATGGCAGTCTCACCAATGATGCGATCTAAGTTTGTTTTTTCATTATCTTTACTTCTTAATTTATTTACTATTGGTCTTGATATAACTAATAAAAATATTCCTAATAAAATAAATATTGTTGTAATTATAGCAGTATCTTCGATAAAAAATGATAAAATCATCGCTACTATACCACTTGCTACAAACCAAATAGAAACTAAACTAACTGTTGCTATTTCAACAAAACTTAAAACAATTACTAAAACTAGCCAAAAAATCCAATTCATAAAAACTTCCTTTCATTTATATTATACTATAAATTTATGCAGAAAAAAAGAAACTTTTTTAAGTTTCTTTTGAATTATGACTAAAATTCTTCAGGAATACTATCTACTAGTTTTCCAACTTCTTTTGTAAATAGCTCAACAAGTCTAGCTTGAAGATTTGGATCTGCAACAGCTTCAACATAGTTTTCGTTATTTTCAATTATTTCTTTAAAAATTACATATTCATCACTTGGTTCTTCGTCTTCATTAAGAACTACTGATAAAAAGTAGTTATCTGTTTCAAAATTGACTTTTTCAAGTAATAAGCAATTTACATCATTATCAAGAGTTATCACACTATCAACTGTCATATTATCTTCCTCCCTTGCTTTCTTGTTCAAGTGGATATACTTCACCACTTATATTAGGTAATACCGGTGCTTGTTCAGGTTCTCCAAATATTTCATTTATTCTTTGATTGAATACTTCTTCGAAATTTTGACTTTCACTCGGAGTATCTAATGTTTCTTCCTTTTGTTCGTTAGCTACTGGTTCAGGTTCAACAGGCGTTTCAACTGGTTGTTCTATTTGTTGTCTCTCTTTTTTTCTTTCTTTTGCTTGTTTTAAATTTTTAAATAAATTTTTTCCCTTTGTTATTAAAGCATCAATAGCTGCTAAACCCCAAACATCTTCTTCAAAATTAGGATCATTTTCTCTTTTATCTTGATTTTCTTTATCAACCATTCCATTTGCTGCCATTTTATTATATATCTTTTGGCCAATTGCTCCGATACCAGCTCCCACTGCTGCGATTGGAATTAATGGTGATACACCTACACCAGCGGCAATTCCTAAAACTACACCTAGTCCTGTAAAGCCTAAGACTGATTTAACATATGGTGCCACAACAGCACGACGAATTTTTTTAACTTTATATTTTTTACCAGGTTCTACTTTTCTAGTTTCTTTACTAGATTTTGTTGGTTCAACAAGTTCTTCTGGTTTAGAAGGTTCATCAGCTGTTTTAATTTTTTCTTTAACTTTAACTGGTAAACTAATATATGGTGTTTTATCATCAATTTTATTATTTATACCAAGTACTTTATCATAACTAAATCCTTTTGGTAATACAAGTTTACTTTCGCCATCATAAATAATACCTTCAATAAATCCTTTTTCATCTGTAGATATTTCTAGATGAGAATTTAACAATTTCATTTCTTTAGCTAATTCTTCAACAGTAGTGATATTTACTGTTTCATTTGTTTTTTCAGGTTCTATAGTTTGTGAAGTAGAATTATCTTTAGTTTCATTTACTTTTTCAGGAGTTCTATCTTCTTTTTTTACTTCAATTTTTTGGTTAGTCTTTTCTAAACCAAATTTTTTACATAACTCATCAAATTCTCTTTGACTCTTTTGGGCTTCAAAACCAAATACTACTATTTCATCTCTTGTATCACGGATAAGTGATGCCATTTTATCCATTGTTGTTGGTTCCATTGAGAGTTTTCTAAATGAATCATCTAAAGCATTAATTGATTTTAATAATTCATTTTTATATTCTACTACATCAAATGTCTTTAATGATTCATCATATAATTTCTTTTGTTCATCATAAAATTTTTCTGCTTCTTTTGTAGCATTTTTAGCATGATTTAAAGCAACAGATAATTTAATTGTTTCACTAGTTCTAGTTACATCATCTAGAGTATTATCTGCTTTTAGTTCTATAATTCGTTTATTTACGTCCTTTAAATTTTCTCTTCTTTCATTCAAAATTTCTAAAGCTCTAGTACAATTTTTTGATAAAGCAAATTTATCTTTCATACTAGCAACTAATGTTTGAAAATCATTAGCACCCATACTACTTTTAAAATATGGATCACTATTTGTTAATCCTTCAATACTGTTTAATCTTTCAGTAATTTTGTTAACAAAATCACCTATGTTTATCCCTTCACTAGCACTTGCGGATAATACATTTAATTTATTAATTATATCTTCTAAATTTGTATTATCTATAGCACGAATAAAACTATCTGTATTTTTTATTACAAAGCCATTTTCTACAAGTAAAGATGTTGTTTGTTCAATATTTTTTAATTCTTCATCTGTCATAATTCATTTTCCCTTCTATTATTAGATTATCACAAAACATATGAAATTGCAAGAAAAAAACGCAATGTAAATATACATTGCATAAATTTCTTATTCTTCTTCGTTTGCAACGTTAATTACAG
The DNA here is from genome assembly GCA_900544625.1 of uncultured Mycoplasmatota bacterium. Classification (GTDB taxonomy): domain Bacteria; phylum Bacillota_I; class Bacilli_A; order RF39; family UBA660; genus Onthocola_B. The sequence continues at coordinate 6,293 of UQVR01000016.1, read as the reverse complement.
TTTTACCATTGTAATTTCCGCATTTAGTACATGCTCTATGTGGTCTTAGTGTTGCACCACATTTTGAACATTTTGTTAATGCTCCAACTTCTTTCTTTAAATGAGTTCTACGCATTCTTTTTTTTGTCTTACTTGTTCTTCTAAAAGGAACTGCCATCTTTATTCACCACCTTTAAATAATTCGTTTAATTTTTCGAATCTTGGATCTAACCCATCATCTTTTTTTTCACTATTTAATTCCCAACCTTGACCTTTTAAATGGACACCAGTTGTATTTGTAACCCTAATGGGAACTTCCAATACAATATTTTCCCATAAAAATTCAATTATATCAAGTATATTTTGACTTTTTTCAAAATATTTTGTTAAATTTTCATCATTTTCTTCTAAAATTTCATCTATTTGAAATGAAAATGGATATTTAATTAGTTCATTTGTTACTGCATCAATTAATTTCATATTACCATTTACATCTAGATTAATTTGTATTTCATCTGCCGCATTATACTTTATAGTACCATTTACTTTTACTTCATCTAATCCTTTAATACTTGTATTTTTATAAAAACTTTCAGGTATTATGAATGTATCATCTATTTTAATTGGTAATAAATTTAAATTTAATTTCATTACTTCACCTTCCAAATATATAAATACTTATTATTAAATTCTTTTACATCTTTTACTTCTTCTAAATCTATTATAACATACTTTTTGTTATCACCTAGTACTAAATTCATGTAATAATAATTATCATTTATATTTATACTCTTTTCTACTTCATAACCATTAGTATTGTATATTTTAGATGAAACTCTTCTAGTTATTAGAGAAAACGTTTTTATTCCTTCGGAATCTTTAAATATTAAAGCTTCATCTTTTTCATCTACATACGTAAATGGTTCTTTTATATATTCTGAAACATTAATTTTTTCTGCAGAATCAATTTTATAAACTATGTATTCATCATTTATTATTGTGTATACGTATTTATTATTAACGCTAATTAATTTTACTTGATCCTCTAGTGTTTTATCTGTGATTTTATTTGTTTTTTCATTATTTAAATTGAATTCGTATATGCCATCTTCTGATACATAATATACTTTATTACTATATAATAAAAATTCATAATCAATTGCTTCATTAGTTATATTTTTTATTTCTTCGCTATTATATTTTCTATAATTTATTATTTTATCTTCCTTAGTTACAATATAGTCTTTACTTAATAACACTTTGTATTTATTACTATAATTGCTATCTATTTCATAAAAATAAAATTCCTTAGTCTTTTTATCATACCTTAATTCATTGACAGCATCTGAATATATAACCAATTTATTATTTTTTATTATCATATCTTCAACATTATAAAATGTTCTAACATTTAAATATTCTTCTTCATCACCACTGATACCATACAATTTATAAATTCCATCTTTATCCATTGTTATACCAAAATATTCATACTTTTCAGGATATGCATCATTTCTTCTTTCATGATTTTGATTTTCATGCCTAGATTTTATGTAATTTGAAAGTAAAGCTAATAATATAACAATTATAATTATAGCAAATGTAGCAATTATTCCAATTATTAATCTTTTTTTCTTTTCTGGTAACATTATAATACCCTCCTAAACATTTTTTCTAGTTCATAATTAGTAAATTTCATTATTGATGGTCTTCCATGACAGCAATTATATGGATTATCGCACTTTACTAAATCATCGAGTAATTTTTCCATTTCTATCATGCTTAAGTGTTCGTTGGCTTTAACACTCATTTTACAACTAACCATTTTAGCTAAACTATCTAAAAATTTATCTTTATTAAAGTTCTTGCTAGAATCTATTACTAAATCAATTATATATTTTAAATTATCTCCTTCATAATTACTTTTAAGCCAAGTTGGATGACTTTTTATAATTACTGTATTTATACCAAATTCTTCAATCTTAAACCCTAACTCTTCTAAAATACTTTTTTTATCCATGAAAGCTAAATAATCACTTGTAGATAATTCAAATTTCATAGGCACTAACATATCTATAATGCTTATACTTTCTTCTTGAAACATCTTTGTAATCATTTCATAATTTACTCTTTCATGGGCAGCATGTTGGTCTAATATAAACATCCCATCTTCATTTTCCGCGATGATATAAGTGCCATGTACTTGTCCAACTGGATAAAGTTTTAAGCTTTTAAATTCTTCATTTTTTACTGGTTCGATATTTTTACTTCCGATATCTAGTGATGTTTGAACTATGGTATAATTATCACTTTCTTCTTTAGTCTCAATATCAGAATTTATACTTAAATCTATAAAATTATCTTTTATCTTATTATTATCTTCATCCATTATAGCGTTTGGAATAAGCAAATTATTATATAATACTTTTTTAATATTTTGATAAAGTAAATCTGTTAATACTTCCATTTTACTCATTTTTATATCTTGTTTTGTTGGATGAATATTTACATCCACAAGTGTAGGATCTGTTTCAATATTTATAACTATAATTGGATAAAATCCTTCATGTTTATATGTATTATAAGCATCATTTATAGCTCTATTTATTTCAATATTTTTTATAATCCTACCATTTACAAAAGTATTAAAATGATTTCTATTTTTCTTTAAAATGCTTGGCTTTGAAACATATCCTGTAACAGAAAAATCATCTGATGAACACTTTAATTCCAACATATTGCTTGAGACATTTAAACCATATATTTCATGAATCGTTTTAAGCAAATTATTACTTCCACTTGTTTTTACAATCATCTTATCATTATTGCTTAAACTAAAGGCAATATTTGGTTTTGATAAGGCTAGTTTTTCAATAAAACCTGTACAATTATTTAACTCAGTTACTTCACTTTTTAAATATTTAAGTCTTGCTGGAGTATTATAAAAAAGATTTGTAACATGTATTTCTGTTCCTGCTCTTAAAGGAGCATCACTTACACTTAATGTTTCTCCTCCCTTAATATGTACAAAGGTTCCTACATTTTTATTACAAGTAATTAACTCAACTTCCGATACACTGGCAATACTTGCTAATGCTTCACCTCTAAACCCTAGAGTTTCAATAAAATATAAGTCATCATCTTTATATATTTTACTTGTGGCATGTCTGTAAAATGCTAGTGTTGCATCTTCTTTATCCATACCTATTCCATTATCTATAACAGATATTTCTTTTAAGCCGCCATCTCTTAATACTACTTTAATGTTGCTAGCTCCAGCATCAATTGAGTTTTCTACAAGTTCTTTTAAAACTGATGCACATTTTTCAACTACTTCACCAGCTGCTATTTTATTGGCTAAATTTTCACTCATTACTCTGATTTTAGTCATTGTAATCACCTACTATTGATGGTCTTATTTCATAATCTTTAGTATTTAGACTAATCATACATGTATTTTTAAAATTTATAAAACAAATACCTTTAATTATGACATCACTATTTTTAGGAACAATTATTTTACACTCAACATTTTCATTTTCTTTTCTTCTTATAATATTTGCTTCATTACCAACATATATGGTAAAATTTGAATTCTCTAAAATATTTAATTTAATATCTTGGATAAGTAAATAATGTTTACTTGGAAACTGATATGTAATTGGTCTTATAATACTTCTGGGAATATTTTCTCTATTTATGTTACTCATAAAACCTGGAGCATCATAAATATTTATACCATCAACATTTAATTTAATAAAATCTTGAGTTGTATTGGACTTTTTACTAACTGTAATATCACTACCCACTAAAGCATTTATTAAGCTACTTTTACCAGCATTTGTAAAACCTGCTAGACAAATATTTTTTTCTTCTAAACATAATTTAGTAATTGTTTTAATATTTAATTTTGTTTTGCTACTTGTTAAAATAAGATCTTCTTTTATATCATAAATATTTTTGATATTTTGAATTAATTTTTGATATTTTATATTCTTAGGTATTATATCAGCTTTGGTAATAATTAAAATCTTTTTTGATTTAATCTTTTTATAGGCATCAATTACTTCACTATCCAAATTTATAAAATCCACTAGAAATAAAACACATGTATTTAATTCATTAATTTTGTTTATTAGTTTATCATTATCTATATTTATTCCTTTGTTAGTTAAGATATTATAATTTTTTAATTTAAAACACCTTTCACATAATTCATTATTTAAATTTGGAGTGTAACCTAACTCATTTTTATCTTTTTCTTGTAGTTTTATACCACATCCAACACATTTAGTCATAATACTCACCACTTATTAATATGTTTTTCTTTGCTAATTTCTTTAATACTATTTTTTCAAGGAAACGATTAATGCGAGTCGGAAATATTTCATTTTTAGATATACGATTAACTAATATACTAGTAAAGCCCATTCTATTGGCACCAAGAATATCTGTAAATAATTGGTCACCAATGCATGCTATTTCGTCAATTTTAAATTTATATAAAGTTAATATTTTCTTATATTTTCCTTTTAAAGGTTTTTTGCTACTGAAGGCTACATCAACATTTAATTTTTCTTTAAATGGTCTTAGTCTATTTTTTCCACTGTTAGATATTATTATTACTTTGAAGTCTTCTTCAAGTCTAGCAAACAATTCTTTTACCTTTTGATCTGGTATATTAGCTTTATAAGATGCTATAGTATTGTCTAAATCAAATAACAAACATTTTATTCCATTCTTTTTTAATTTTTTATAATTTATTGTATAAATACTTTGGGCATATACATCAGGTATTAATAAATCAAGCATATAATCATTCCTTTTCTTTTAAAATTATATCATAGTTTTTTAAAAAAATTAATATTAAATTATATGAAAAAGCAACAAGACGAAAAACGACTTTGGTAAGTGTGTACTTGTTGCTATATAAATAATATCATATGCATTCTTTTTATGCAAGTATTTGTTGCTATTTTATGATTATTCCATTCTTGTTTTTTGAATACGTTTTATTAATAGTTTCATTGGCTGACTTATTAGCTTGAATATGATTTTTTTCAGACACTTCATTTTAAGCTCCTCTAACTTTATTATAATTATTTTTTTATTTTTATTCAAGATAAAAACCCCAAAGTATAAGTAAATGTGTTTGCCAAAACAAAACCCCGTAAATACGGAGTTTAATACTTTATGGTGCCCTTTTGGTGGAAGTATAACAACCACTAGGCATAAATTTATAGGTAGTAATAACTGCTAACTAATCAAATTATATCACAAACTTTACATTTTGAAGCAAAAAATGTCAAATTTTACATTTAAATTATGAAAAATACAAGAGATATGCTATAATTATGTTAGATGAATTGGAGGTATCAATATGTTAATAGATTGTTATTCTTATTGGGGACAAGATGATGACAAAAAAATAATTTTTGTTGAGAAAAAATCACTTGACGTTAATGATGAAAGAGTTAAAAAATACCAGAGCGAATATGCAAATATTCAAGCATATGCAAAACAAAATGGTTATAGAGTTTTAGATATTGCACTAACACAAGAAGATGATTATGCTATGGAACATAGGAGAAGTAGATAAATAAATGGAGATGATTAATGTGTTCGTTAAGAATAAAGTAATTGATAAAGACGAAATTCAAAGAGTAATTGCAAGTAGAGATTTAATAACATATGATTCACTAAAGAAAGACTGGGACGCTGTGTTAGAAATGAGTAAAAATTTGAAATTAGAATCTAAGAATAATGAATTTAATTTTTATGAAATGTATGAAATCGTCTTTGGTAGTAATCTGTATGGTTTGACTTTGGATGAATTAGAATATATAAGTGAAAATAATTTATTTGAATTTGATGAAAATAATATACTTGATTATAGATGTAAAATGAATCTTGAAAGAAGAATCAATTATTATAAACAAAATCTTTCTGATTTAACTAATTGTTTGCAAAAAGGTAATGTAGGAAGTTATTTTAGTAAATACAGTGATTTATTTCACATGGCTGGTGGTGGAATAGAAATAGCAACATTTTTAGGTTTAAATAGAAATGGTGTTGAACTTACTCCAGATGGTGAAAAATTAAAAGCTTGTATAGAAAATATTAGACAATTACATTACAATGAAATTAAACAAAGGGCTGCAGCATATAAAAGTGGTTCAGTTAAAAGATAGCATTTAAGAATTAAATACTAAATAAAAAATCATGACACGTTATGAAATTACGAAGTAAGTTTGTAAGTGTGATAGATTTTTATAAATTTATTTTCATTACGAAGTTTTGAAAATAAAAACATA
>UQVR01000015.1 GCA_900544625.1 uncultured Mycoplasmatota bacterium | reverse complement strand
TAGATTACTTGAAGAAAGAAAAATTACTAAAGATGATATAAGTAATATGAAGTTGGATAGAATTACAGATGAAATGATTGATTATGATATTAAAATTAAAAGAATTGCTCATATATATTTTTTGATGAATAATGGTTATGTTTATAGTAAAAAAGAAATAGCTAAAAATGTAAGTGAGAGTGAATTTGCTAAAATTATTGAAAGTAAAATACCTGGTGTAACTGGAGAACTTTCTTGGGAAAGAGTTTATTTATATAATGATACTTTAAAAAATGTTTTTGGAAGAGTGGGTAATATTACTAAAGAAGATAGAGATGAATATTTAAATAATGGTTATGAACTTACTGATTTAGTGGGAATTAGTTATTTAGAAAAAGAATATGAAGAATATTTAAAGGGAAAGAAAGCTAAATATAAGGTAAGTAATAATTATAGTTTAACTAAAATAGAGGAAGAAGAAAAAGGAAATGATTTAGTTTTATCAATTGATATTGATATTCAACAAAAGGTTGATGAAATATTAAAAGATAAAATAAAATTAGGTAAAAAATATGGTAATACAGAATATTTTAAAGATAGTTATGCATTAGTTAGTAATCCATTAACTGGAGAAATAATTGCAATTGGAGGAGTTAGACTTAATGATGATGATACTTTTAGTGATATTAGTTTAAATACTATTAATAAATCTTATACTATTGGAAGTGCTGTAAAAGGAGCAACAATTGGGGTAGGTTATAAGTATAATTTGATTACTCCGGGGGCATATGTTAATGATTCATGTGTTAAACTTTATTTTGTGCCTGAAAAATGTAGTTTTAAAAGATTAGGTAAGGTAAATGATTTAACCGCTTTAGCTAATTCTTCAAATTATTATCAGTATATGATTGCTATTAAACTTACGGGAAATACATATAAACCAAACATGAAATTAAATGCTACGATAAAACATTTTGATATTTACCGTAGTATGCTTGCAAGTTTTGGTTTGGGAGTTAAAACTGAAATTGATTTACCTGGAGAACAAAAGGGTATTATTGGTAAAACAGTAGCGGATGATTTGCTTTTAAATCTTGCTATTGGGCAATATGATACTTATACTCCGGTAGAAGTACTTCAATATATAAATAGTGTTGCAAGTGGGAAAAGAATGGCTTTAAGTTTAATGAAAGAAATTAAAAATAAAGATAAAGTTATTTTGAAAAATGAAATAAATGTCTTAAATGATGTAGATTTAAATCTTGAAAGTCTAGAGCGAATTAGAGAAGGTATGAGGCTTGTTTTAAGTGAGGGTACTGGTAAGTTTTATGTTCCTAAAGGTCTTGATTTTGCGGGTAAAACAGGTACAAGTGAATCGTTTTTAGATACAAATAATGATGGTAAAGTTGATACTGCCACGATATCATCAACATTTACAGGTTTTTATCCATCGGAAGATCCTAAATTTAGTTTGGTAGTTATTACTCCGAATGTTTCTCATAAAGAAGGAAAGACTGATGCTTTTTATTTCGGTGCTAGTAAAATTACAAAAGATATTGTTACTTTTTTAAAGGATAATTATTAAAAAGACTTGTTGTTTAAATATATTTATGATGTGTTAAAATAAGTCTTTTTTTGTGGCTTAATTTAAGATTTTAATGAAAATTATAAAAATTAACACATAAAGCGCAAAAATAATAAAAAAAAGGAAATATATTAAGTGAAGGGAGAAGTTTGATTATGAAAAAATATTAAAGTAAAACAAAAGTATAAGCTGGGGTTAATAAAGGTGAAGAAGGGTGTGGATATGAATAAAGTAAAAGAACATGAGTTTTTATTGTTTAGTAAAGATAAAATTATTAAAACAATATTATTGGATGAAGTTGTTATAAAAAATAATGATTTTCATTTGTTTGAGAGGTTGATTAAAGATGCGTGTGGGTTAAAGATTAAAGTAATAAGACTGCTTCCTACGGAACTGCCAGTGCAAAAAGCAATCGAGAGGGCAAAAAGATTAGATTTTTTAGTAGAGTGTGATGGTAAGTATGTTCATATGGAAGTAAACACGGCATGGGAAGAATCAACAAAGATGAGGAATAAAAGTTATTTTTTCTCATTTTATTCGCAAGTAATAAATGCTGGGGAAGATTATGATGAAAAAACAGAATTTATTCAGATACAATTTAATTATGGAATGCCAAATAAATATGGCTTATGTGAAATATTAGATGAATATAGTGGAAAAAACTATGAATTATTTTTGAAAAATATAAAATTAATACATGTAAATCTTGATAAATTTGGAAAAATTTGGTATGATAATGTTGCTAAAAGAAATGTGAAAGGATCATTACCAGTACTATTTGCATTAAAAACAAAAGAAGATATATTAGCATATAACAAAGCAGTTAATGATTCGGATGTTAAGGAGTGTGTGGAAAAGTTGAGTAAGTTAAATAGTGATTTTAAATTTGTGTGGGATTATGAAAAAAATGAAAAAGTATATGAAAATTCACTAAAGAAAGAATATTTAAATAAAGGGATAGAACAAGGTATAGAACAAGGAATAGAACAAGGAATTGAAGAAGGAATTGAAAACACCGCAGTTAATATGCTAAGAAAAAATATGGATATAAATCTTATTAGTGAAGTAACTAAATTAGATTTAGAAAAGATACAAAAGTTAAAAACAAGGATAGAATTAGAAGAAAAATAGAATATATTACATTTAAAAAGTTAATAAAAATAGAAAATATCATATAAATTAGTTGAAAAATGTTAGAATTTTGGTATAATTAATAAAGATTATTTAAGTGAGGAGGAAAAATTATGGCAAAAAAAGAAAATCGTAGTGAAGTAACTATGAGATGTTCTGTTTGTGGTTTTGAATTACGCCCAGTTAGTAAAAATAAAAAGAATACTCCAGACCGTCTTGAATTAAATAGATACTGCCCAAAATGTAGAAAGACAGTAGCTGCTAAAGAAAAAAAATAATAGAAAAGAGGATTAAATATGGATATTAATATTAATGATATCAAAAATGGTATGACAATTATCATGGATGGTAATTTATATACTATTGTTGAATTTCAACATGTAAAACCTGGAAAAGGGCCTGCTTTTGTTAGAATTAAAAGAAGAAATTTAAGAACTGGAGCAGTTACTGAAGATACATTTAATACCAATATTAAGATAACTAAGGCTCATATTGAAAAAGTAAAAGCTGGTTATTTATATCAAATGGGAGATACCTATGTGTTTATGAATAATTCTACTTATGAACAAATTGAACTTCCTGCATCTGTTTTAGGAGACAATGTTAATTTTATTAAAGAGGGTTTAGAAATCGACATTGATAATTATGATGGAGAAATAATTGGTATTACATTACCTGAAAAGGTTGAATATGAAGTTGTTGAAACAGAACCAGCAGTTAAAGGTAACACTGCAACAAATGCAAGTAAAGATGCTAAAATTGAGACTGGTTATGTTGTAAAAGTTCCTTTGTTTATAAATGAAGGAGAAAGAATTATTATTTCAACTAAAGATGGAAAATATTCTGGAAGAGCATAAGCTCTTTTTTTGTTTGCAAAAAAAAATAAGTCTTGCGACTTATTCTTCAGTTTTTGTTTCTTTTTTTGCATTCTTTGGTTTAATGTTTTCATTGATTTCTTTAGTATTTTTCCAAATCATTATATTAATCATCATTAATTCATATGTGATTCTTATAATTAGTGGTCCAAAGATTAATGTCATTAAGAATGCTACAAAGCTAGTAGATATTAATCCAAATGAGAATAAAACAATAAAAATAGTTAGAGTAATATAAACTACTTTTAAAATAGGTTCAATTAACATTGTCTTAAAGTCTAATAAATTTCTTAATTTTTGTAAATTGCCACTTACAGGTTTATCGCTTTTAACAAACATAAAGTAAACCATAATACCAGCTGCAATAGCAATAACTATAGCAATAATTGTCCAAACTAGAGTTCCGGCAACATTTGCAGCAGCTTTTGCAGTTTGACCTGTCATATAATCATAATCGTACATAATATAAAGCTCCTTTCTATTAATATATTATCAAATCTAAAAAAATATTACAATAAAAATTTGTCAAAAAATGTAGAATTGTGTTACAATGTAGAAGGTGTTATTATGATAGAATTAATAAAAAATAAAAGCAATATAAAAGAATCAGAAGTAAATAATGTTATTACTAGAGTAAAAGCTTTAATTATAACTAGTAATAATAAAATTTTGCTTGGACATTCACATTCAGAATATCAATTTCCAGGTGGACATATTGAAACTGGAGAAAGTTTACTTTTAGGTCTTGAAAGGGAACTTAAAGAGGAGACGGGTCTAGTGTTTCATACAAGTAATTTAGAGCCGTTTGTGGTGCGTTATGCATATTATAAAGATTATCCTACAAAAAATATAAATACAAAAATAATTATATATTATTTTATAATTAAAGATGATAGAGTACCTGATTTAAAAAATACAAATTATACTGAAGAAGAAATAGATGGAAATTTTACTTTAAGATATATACCTTTAAATATAGTAAATGAAGTGTTGAGAGAAAAAATGGATATGTCTGGTGATACGAATGGAATTACACATGAAATGTTAGAAGTATTAGAATATTTTAATAAAACTTATGTATAAAATTTAGGAGTCCTTCCCATAAATAATTGGAAAGGACTTTTATTATGGCAAAATATAAAGTGGATATAACAGGAATTAATACAAGTGAAATTGAGGTTTTAAGTAATGAAGAGATGACTAAGTTATTTTTAGAATATCAAAATGGAAATTTAGATGCAAAAGATAGGCTTATAAATGGAAATTTAAAGTTGGTTTTAAGTATTCTTAGAACTTTTAATAAAGGTAATGTTAATTTGGATGATTTATTTCAAGTTGGTGTTATTGGACTTATTAAAGCTATTGATAATTTTGATTTATCTTATGGACTAAAGCTATCTACATATGCGGTACCTCTCATCATTGGAGAAATTAAAAGGTATTTAAGGGACAATACAGCAGTCAGAGTAAGTAGAAGTACAAAAGATTTAGCTTATCAAATTATTAAGTTTAAAGATAAATATTTAAGTGAATATGGAATAGATGCACCATCTTCTGTTATTTCAAAAGAACTAAATATTCCTGAATACTTAATTAGCTATGCAATGGATGCTATGAGAGATCCAGCAAGTATTTTTGAACCAATTTATAATGATGGTGGAGATACAATATATTTATTTGATCAAATCGCAGACACTAAAGATAAAAATAGTGATAAAGATATGATTATTTCTTTAAGAAGAGCTCTTTTAAAAATTAAAGAAAGAGAAAAAAATATTTTATTACAAAGATTTATGGTTGGAAAAACGCAAATGGAAATTGCTGATGAGTTAGGCATTAGTCAAGCACAAGTATCAAGGCTAGAGAAAAGTGCTATTGAAAATGTTCGTAAATTAATAAAATGAATCATATAATTTAAGGGGTGGATTATGTATTTAAGTGAACTTCAAAATAAAGATATTATAAGTGTAAATACTGGAGTTAATTTAGGTAGAATAGTAGATGCTGAGGTAAATAGTGAAGGAAGAGTAATAAGTTTAGTAGCTGAAAATAAAAAATTGTTTAGAAAAATGTTAAAAAATACAGAGTTTAGTTTTACATTTTCTGATATTACAAAGATAGGTTCTGATTGTATACTAGTAAATAAATAGAATTTGTGATACAATAATAAGCATGAAGAAGAAAAGTTTATTGATTGCTATTATTGTTTTTTTATTTGATATACTTATTAAATACATAGTTGATAAGACGATTTTTTATGGAACTTTAAAAAGTATTATTCCAAAGTTTTTCTATATTACGAAGGTGTATAATAACGGAGCGGCTTGGAGTACTTTTGAAGGAGCAAGATTTTTACTTATTGGCGTTGCAGTAGTATCATTTATTTTTTTGATAATTTATCAAAAAAACTTCGTGGATAATAGAAGAAATATAATAGCATTTAGTCTTGTTTATGGTGGGCTTTTGGGTAATTTATTTGATAGAATAGTAAATGGTTATGTAATAGATTATTTGAAATTTTATATTGGTGGATATGAGTATCCAGTATTTAATTTAGCAGATGTTGCATTAGTAATAGGTTTTATCCTCATTATATATGCAATATTTAAGGGAGAAGATAAGCATGGAAGTAATAGTAGATGAAGAAAATGTAAGAATAGATAAATATTTAGCTAGTAAAACAGATTATAGTAGAGAAACTATAACTAAGATGCTAGCAGAAGAATACATATTAGTTAATGGAAAAAGTATTAAAGCATCATATAAGGTTAAAGTTGGGGATGTAATATTAATTAAAGATGGCTTTGTTAAAGAAATGAGTTTAGAAGCTACTAAAATGGATATTGATATTGTTTATGAAGATGAATATTTAATGGTTATAAATAAAAATAGTGGAGTTGTTGTTCATCCTGGTGCAGGTAATAGTAATGATACATTAGTAAATGGTTTACTTTACTATAATAAAACATTAAGTAAAGGGGAAGAATTTAGACCTGGGATAGTTCATAGATTAGATAAAGATACAAGTGGCTTAATGATAGTGGCTAAAGATGATAAGGCTCATGAGTTACTGGCTGATGACTTTAAAAATAAAAGAATACATAGAGAATATATTGCACTACTTGATGGAGTGTTCCCTCAAAAAAAGGCTATTATTGATGCTCCGATAGGAAGAAGTAAACAATATTTTGATAAAATGGAAGTATGCAAAGATGGTAAAAAAGCAATAACCAATCTTGAGGTAATAAAAAAATATAAAGATTATACATTAGTAAAATTGGTTTTAGAGACTGGAAGAACTCATCAAATTAGAGTTCATCTAGCTTATATTGGTTATCCAGTTCATAATGACCCAGTTTATTCTAATAAGGTTTGTACTGATTTTGGACAATTTTTACATTCTGCATATTTAAAATTTAAACATCCAATTACAGGAGAAGTATTGGAATTTAATAGTAAATTACCAGAAGAATTTCAAACATTTATTGATAATTTATTATAATATTAATTAAAGTAATGAAGTTTGTTATTATAAAAGGTATAGATGTAAGAGGAATGTAACCAAGTATTCTTTTAAAATCATGAATTAAAAGAATAGAAAAAATAATTAGTAGAATAGAACTAATTAGAGCAAATAAATAATTTTTAAAATAAAAATAAAATATTGAAGTAGAAAAAATTAATAAATAGTTGGTGGCAGTTGAAAATATTAATGGTTCGTCAAATAGATGGAAATTATTAATTTTAAGTAATATTGTTACTATTAAAAATAAACTTATGATGTAAAATAGGTATTCTATCATGTGACACCTCTTTACTAAAAATATGATTTATTGTAAAATATTATGACGAGGAGATGAAAAAATGTCTAATGTAATGATAAAAAAAAGTGATCAAGTTATGATGAGTTTAGTTCATTACTTTGTAACTAAAGAAAATTATGCTCCGATAAATGTTCAAGGAGTTAAAGATGAGATTTGGCTTGAAAATTTGGAAGGTCCTTATCGTATAATTAGAATTAGTTGTAATTCAATTATAAATGAAGAACAATATAAATTTGATATATTTAAAATGAAACATATAATGAAACAAATTAAGAAAAAGACGATGTCATTAAAAATGAATGCTTTAAATATTTGTTTAGATATAAGTAAAAAAGTAGATAAAGGGAATGTTAAAAATATTGAAACTATTGGGGCAGAAAGCCTAAATGATATAAAGAAAAATGATGATTTAACAAAAGTATTTCCCAATATTAAAGATAACTTATTGGAATCTAATGATGGCTTAGAATTAATTATTAATGTCACTAATGATATAAATGAAAAAACTGAAAGCGAAAATAAGAAGTTCTATGATGTATTTGCTCCGAAAAAAATAATATTTACGAATATAATTTCATTAATTTGTATAATAATGTACATTATCGTAGGAATATATGGTAATAATTTTCTTAATTTTGATGCTAATATTTTAGCTATATTTGGTGCTAATAATATCATTCTTATTAAAAATGGCGAGATATGGAGACTTCTTACTTGTGCATTCTTGCATGTTGGATTAATTCATTTAGTAGTAAATATGTATTCTTTGATAGTAATCGGACCAAGTGTAGAAGGCTTAATAGGAAAAGGTAAGTTTGTATTTATTTATTTATTTAGTGCAATAAGTGCTAGTTTAATGTCTTTAGTATTTGTGGATTCTAATATTGTATCAGTAGGTGCTAGTGGAGCAATATTTGGTTTAATGGGGGCGTTACTTTATTTTGGATATCACTATAGATTATATTTAAATGATGCAATTAAAACTCAAATTATTCCAGTTATATTATTTAATTTAGTTATTGGGTTTATGATGCCTGGTATCGATAATGGTGCTCACATTGGTGGTTTAATTGGTGGTTATTTAGCTACGATGGCTATTGGAATTAAAAATAAATCAACTAAAAAGGATATGATTAATGGTTGGATTGTTTTAATTTTATATCTTGCTTTTTTAAGTTATGTTGTGTTTTTTGTAAAATAAAACATCGAAGTAATCTCTTCGATGTTTTTTATATTTTCCTGTAAAGACCAATTGCTATTCCAAGAATTGTTATATTATCAAATAATAATGGTGCCATTGTATCATTTTCAGGTTGAAGTCTAATGTGATCCTTTTCTTTATAAAATGTTTTTAATGTTACTTCGTTCTCATTAGTCATAGCTACGACAATATCACCATTTTTAGCGTTTTGTTGTCTTTTTACAATAACATAGTCATTATCAAATATACCGCGGTTAATCATTGATTCGCCACTTACATGTAGGGTAAATACTTCCCCGGATTTTGGCATTAGTGCTGCTGGTAAATCGAAAAATTCGTTTGGTTGTTCAATTGCGGTAATAGGGTTTCCTGCAGTTATTTTTCCAAGTAAAGGAACTTTGATAACATCTTCATTTTTTTCTTCATATTCATTTTCTACGAGTAATTCAATTGTTCTAAATTTATTGCTAGTTTGTCTTATTACTCCGAGTGATTCTAAGTTTTTAATATGTACAAATACAGTAGCTGGGCTATTTAATCCAATGCCAGCACAAATTTCTCTGACTGCTGGAGGATATCCATGTTCAGCTATATATTTTTTTATGTAATTTAAGACTTCTTCTTGTCTTTTGGTAAGTTCTTTTCTTTCTTCCATAATTTTTCTCCTTTTCTAAATATTATTTTACACTATAATTTGTAAAAAGTCAAACAATTGTTTATTTATTTATTGACACGAACAAATATATGTATTAGAATAATATCAGAAAGACGAGGTAATGGATATGATGAATGTGTTAAAAAAGTATAGTGGAGTATTATTTTTCTACTTAGCAATAGTAGGTATGATACTTCTTGTAAATTTGCGGTTTAGTAAATTAGATGATACCTCGGCAAAGAATAATGTTGTTGCTTTAAATGATTAAACAAAATAAAAAGTTCGCTATATATTGCGAACTTTATTGCTTTTTGGTGGCCTCGGTGAGAGTCGAACTCACGCTCTAACCCTTAGGAGGGGCTTGTTTTATCCAACTAAACTACGAGGTCATAACACTATATTATCACAAAAATAATGTTTTAACAATTATTATTTTGGTATAAATAATTAATATATATTGTGATACTTGTGTATATAATTTAGTTGATATTTTATTTTGCTTTTTTAATAAAACTGTGGTATTATTTTATTATCGTAGAGGAGTGGTAAAATGAGCAAAATGGACGATGCAACATTAAATACTATAAAAATATTAGCTTTAGATATGATAAATAAAGCCGGAAGTGGACACCCAGGGATAGTTTTAGGTGCTGCACCGATTTTATATGCTTTATATAAAGAACAAATTGAAGTAATTCCTAGTAATCCTAATTGGATAAATAGAGATAGATTTGTAATGTCTGCGGGTCATGGTTCTGCTTTACTTTATTCAATGCTTTATCATATGGGATACAATATTGATTTAGAAGAATTAAAACAATTTCGAGAAATAAGTAGTTTAACTCCTGGTCATCCTGAGGTTAAAGTTACCCCGGGAGTTGATGTTTCTACAGGTCCTTTAGGTCAAGGCGTTGGCATGGCTGTTGGAATGGCTTTAGCTGAAAGATATTTAAATGCAATAGTAAATATCGAGGATAAAAGTTCAAGTTTAATTGATTATTATACATATTGTTTATGTGGCGATGGTGATTTAATGGAAGGTATTAGCTATGAAGCCCTAAGTTTTGCAAGTACTCAAAATTTAAATAAATTGATTCTTTTATATGATAAAAATAATGTTTCTTTAGATAGTGATACTAAGAAAACATTTACAGAAGATATAGAAATTCGTTTTGAAGCACTAGATTTTAATATTATAAATGTTAAAAATGGTAGTGATTATAAAGAAATTTCAAAGGCTATTAAATCAGCTAAAAAATCTGATAGACCTTCAATTATTATATGTAATACAGTTATTGGTAAAGATTCTAAATTAGAAGGAACTAATGTTGTTCATGGTAAACCATTAGATAATGAAGATTTAATGAATATAAAAAGTAAATATAAAATGACGACTGAACCATTTGAAATAAAAAAAGAAGTTTTAGATTATTTGCAAAATTATATTAATAAAAGAGTATCTAAAAAATATTTAGAATGGCAAGAAGAATATACAAATATTAAAGAAGAAAATAGTAATTTGCATATGTTGGTAAATTTATTAGAAAGAAATGCTTTTGTTATAGACTTTGATGATACTAAATTTAAAATAAGTGATGAATATCGAGAAGCTTTAAGAGAATCTAATCATAAAATTATGAATTTTATATCTCCGAAAAGTCCTTTCTTTCTTGGTGGTTCTGCAGATCTTTCTTCTTCGTGTAAAACTAATTTAGATAAGTCTACAATTCAAAGTGAAGAAAATCCAGTGGGTAAAAATATATATTTTGGAGTAAGAGAACATGCAATGGGGGCAATTTTAAATGGTATGGCTTTATCTAATTTAAAGGTTTTCGGTTCAACATTTTTATCTTTTAGTGATTATTTAAAACCAGCGATAAGAATGTCTGCTTTAATGAATTTGCCTGTTACTTATATTTTTACTCATGATTCTGTTTATGTTGGACAAGATGGACCAACTCATGAGCCAATAGAACAACTCTCTATGCTTAGAACAATTCCTAATTTTATAACATTTAGACCTGCAGATATAAATGAAATAATGGGTTCATGGGAATATATTTTAAAAAATAACTGTCCGACAGCACTAGTTATTAGTAAAGAAGAACGAAGCAAACAAAAAAATACAAATGCGAAATTTGTTAAGTATGGTGCTTATATGGTTCGAAAAGAAAAATATCATTTAGATGGAATAATTATTGCAACTGGTCAGGAATTGGAAATGGCTATGGAAATATCAAAAGATTTATTTACTTTAGGTATTGATACAAGGGTAGTTTCAATGCCAAGTATGGAACTATTTTTAAAACAAAATCCTAAGTATGAAGAACAACTTTTACCAAAAGATGTTCCAACATTTGTAATTGAGGCTGGTTCAAGTTTAATTTGGAATAGATTCGCATCTAAACCAGAATATATATTTGGAGTTAATAAGTTTGGTATGAGTGGTAAAACGGAGGATGTTGTTAAGTATTTAAAAATAGATAAAAATACAATTTTAGAAAAAATTGCTAATTATTTAAAAAAAGATGATATTATCGACATAATCTGACAAATTGTTTTAAGTCTTTGTGTTATCATAATTTTGGGTGATAACATGAGGACTTTTTATATTTTTAGAATTAATAAAGAAATGGAGATTTTGCTTAAGGATAGTCCATATAATTTATTTAAATCATTGGAAGATATTTATCTACTTGATAAAACAAGTATTGGAATTGGAAAAGATTTACTTGATCAAATAATTGTGCCAATAGATAAAATGAAATATAATAAATTAATATATGAACTTAATAAAGATAATGACTTTTATATGAAAACAGGTGATGTTCATAAAGTAGTAAATAAATATCGCAAAGAAGAAACCACTATAACTGTTAAAAATAGTCATATTTTACTTAAAACTAATATAATTAATAGGGACATTAAGAAATTTTTGCCTGTTACAGAAGCTTTTGCATGTGATTTTCAAAATAAAGACTATTTCTGGCTTGAAGAACTAATTTATTTATAGTAAAATAGATGTATAAAGGAGATTATTTTATGGGTAAATTAATATTATATTTGGTAATTGGATTAATTATTGGTCTTGTAATAGGATTTTTCTTAGCAAGATTTTTGATGAAAAAAACTTTAGAAAAAAATCCACCAATAAATGAAAAAATGATTGAGGCTATGATGTCATCAATGGGAAGAAAGCCAAGTCAAAAACAAGTAAAGCAAGTTATGCAACAAATGAATAGATTTAAGTAAAATTGAATCTATTTTAAAATATTAGTAAAATTTGTTAAATGTTTGTAAAATATATTTACTTTTTTTGCATATTTTGGTAATATTTATTATATAGAATAAAGAGGTGTATATGTATGAAAGATTTCATATATGGATTATATCAAAATGATAATTTTACTTTAATTTTAGTTATAGCATTGGTAGTGCTTATTATTGCTTTTGTTGTTGTTTACTTTTTTGGTAAAAAAGATCAAAAGTTAGAAGAAACAAAAAGACTTCAAAAAATAGAGTTGGATGCATTTAAGCAAGAAGAAAAAGTCCCAGAAAAAGTTGAAGTAAAAGAAGAATTAAAAAAAGAAGATGAAGTAAAAGAAACTATTAATGAAGATGTAAATGTTACAGAATTTATACCTGATGTTAAAGAAGAAATTGAAGAAGAAGTTAATATACCTTTAAAGAAGGAAGAAGAAGTAAAACCACTTTTTAAAGATCATGAGGAAGAAGAAAAACCTATTAGTATAAATGAGCTTTCAAGTGATTTAGAAGATGAAAAATTAGAAAATGATTTGAGTTCACTAGAAAGTATTAAAAATGAATTTAATAGTATAAATATTCCTGAAGTAAAAGAAGAAATGGAAAAACCAGTATTTAAGCCTAGTCCACAAATATTTAGCTCTGTGTTTGTTGATAAAAAGGAAGAAAATATTGTTAGTAATAACGAAGAAGAACATGTAACAGAAATTAAAAAGGAACAAAAACCAATGGATGCTAAGTTGTTTTCTATAATAGATGATGAAGATGAAGAAGACATTGAACTTCCATCATTAAAAAATGAAGAAGTAACAAATGATTTAGATAAAATAAATGGTGAAGTATATAATTTGAAATAGAGCTTAAGCTCTATTTTTTGGAGGAAAAATGGCAAGTATAGAAGATTTTATGAAATTAGATATCAGAGTAGGTACAATTATAAGTGCAGAAGAATTTGCAAAAGCTAAAAGGCCTGCTTATAAATTAACTATTGATTTTGGTAAAAAAATAGGTATTAAAAAATCATCAGCACAAATAACACAACGATATAGGATTGATGAATTAATTGGACAACAAGTTTTAGCGGTAGTTAATTTTCCTCCAAGACAAATTGCAGATTTTATGTCTGAGGTTTTAGTGCTTGGAACTTATAGTGAAAATGGAGTTGTTTTAATTACTCCTCAAAAAAAGGTTGCTAACGGAGATAAATTAGGTTAAAATATTAAGTAACTGAAAGAAGGGTTATTTATGAGACACAATTCTCGATTTTATTTCATAACATTGTGCATTAGTTTAATTGTTTTATTAATAGAGGTAATCTTTAAAATAAAAGGAATAGTAGGTTTAGTACTTTGTTTAAGTAGTGTATATTTTATTGTGGGATTAATTATAAAACTATTAAGAATTTCAGAAATAATAGATGATGATTTATTGGAGAAGATTGATATCTTATTTTTCTTATGAGTTTTAAAAAAATATATATTGAAATAACTAATAATTGTAATTTAAATTGTTCTTTTTGTATACATAATCAAAGAAAAACTAAATACATGACTTTAGAAGAATTTAAAATTATTTTAAGCAAACTAAAGGGACATACAAAGTACCTTTATTTTCATGTGCTCGGAGAACCTTTGATTCACCCTTATATCAATGAATTTATTAATGAAGCAAGTAAGGATTTTTATATTAATATAACTACGAATGGATATTTTATAGATAAAATAAAGTTTAATAAAAATATTAGACAAATTAATATTTCTTTACATAGTAATGTAAGCAATTTAGATATGTATATGGATAAGATTTTTGATGCAACAGATGTCTTGAAGAAATATACTTTTATTAATTATAGGTTATGGTTAGGTAATGATGATAAAATATTAAAAAAATTAGAAGAAAAATATCAAGTAAGTATAAAAACAAATAAAACAATAGAAAAAAATGTTTTTGTGGATATAGATGAAGAATTTGTGTGGCCTAATTTAAATAATAATATTTATAAAAATAAAGGGAAATGTTATGGACTTAAAAGTCATGTTGGTATTTTAGTTGATGGTACGGTGGTACTATGTTGTTTAGATGGAAATGGATGTATAAATCTTGGTAATATATTTGATAAAAGTTTTGAAGAGATTATAAATAGCAAAAAGGCAATAAAAATAATTGAAGGATTTAATAATAATGTGTTAACCCAAGAGTTATGTAAACATTGTGGTTTTATAGACAAAATAAATAAAAATTGATATCATTGTAATGGAGGTAGTAAATGTGAATAGTTTAGCTTGTAAAAATGAAGACGCAATATATTTTAAAGCGTCAGAAAATGATTTTAGAACACCGTTTTCAAGAGATGTTGATAGAATTTTATATTCATTATCATTTCAAAGATATATGGATAAAACTCAAGTATTTTCATTTAAAGAAAACGATCACTTAACTAAAAGAATGATTCATGTATTATATGTTAGTAAAATTGCTAGAACAATTGGAAGAGCCTTAGGTTTAAATGAAGACTTGATTGAAGCTGGAGCTTTAGGGCATGATTTGGGTCATACGCCTTTTGGACATGTTGGTGAGGCTATACTTAATGAGATAAGTCTTAGAGCTGGATGTGGTTATTTTAATCACAATGTTCATAGTGTAAGACTATTGATGAATATTGAAAATTATGGAAATGGAAAAAATATTACTTTGCAAACTTTAGATGCAATCCTTTGTCATAATGGGGAACTTGTAATGGGTAAATATGAACCTAAATGGAATAAAACAAAGGATGATTTTTTGCGTGATTATGAAAGAACATATAAAGATAAAAATACTTCACTTCAATTAATTCCAATGACTTTGGAAGGTTGTGTTGTAAGAATAAGTGATTTAATTGCTTATTTAGGTAGGGATATAGATGATGCAATTAGAATGAAATTACTTACTTGGGAAGATGTTCCAAATAATATAACTAGTGTATTGGGAAAAAGTAATAAAGAGATAGTAAATAGTATTGTTACTGATGTAATAAATAATAGTTTAGGAAAAAACTATATTAAATTAAGCAATGAAGTTTTTGAAGCAATAAAAAATCTTAAAGATTTTAATTATAAAAATATTTATTATAAGGCTTATACTGAAGAAGAAAAACAAAATTTAAAGGATATGTTGAACACTTTATATAATGCATATATCAATGATTTAAATAATAACAATGAAGAAAGTAATATAATTAAATCTTATTTAGATAATATGAGTGATGAATATAAGAATAATAATAGTAAAGAAAGAATTGTAATTGATTATATTGCGGGTATGACAGATGATTATACTTTAAAAGAATATAATAAAATTTTAAAAAGTATGCATAATAAAGAAGAGGTGTAAGATGAAATATAAAACATATAATTGTAATTCCTTTAATATTTATACAATTAAAACTGATAAGTTTAAAACCAGTCATATGGAAGTAATATTTAGAAATATTGCTAAAAAAGAAGAAATGGGTAAATATGCATTTTTGGCTGATATGCTAAGTGAATCATGTAAAAAGTATCCTAGAAAAAAAGATTTAATTACAAGATTTGAAGAATTGTATAAAATAGTTATTTATGCATCTACGGTTAGGGTAGGAAATGTATTAGATTTGCATGTATCATTAGATTTTATAAATCCAGAATATATTGAAGAAGATAATTATGTTGAAGAAGTAATTAAAACATTATTTGAAATGATAGAAAGACCTAATGTAGAAAATGATGAATTTGATTTAAAAACTTTTAATATTATAAAAGAAAGATTAAAAAGAGAAATAAATTCTTTAAAAGAAAACCCCGTAAAACAAAGTATAAAAGAAGCATTCAAAACAATGGATTCTAATACTGCAACATCATATGAGTTATTAGGAACTATTGAACAGTTAGATAATATTACACCATCTAGTCTTTATGATGCTTATAAAACTTTGAGAAAAGAATTTAAAGTTGATATATTTTTAATAGGTAATTTAGAAATGGATGATATGGCTACATTAATTAAAAAATATTTTAAAAATAGGTATATTGTAGATATTAATTTTGATATGATGGTTGATAATAAGGAAGTAAAAAAAGTCCATGAAGCATCTTTAAAAAGTGAAAATATTCAAACTAATTTAGTTATGTTATTTAACTTAAAGAACTTAAATGATTTAGAAAAAAATATAACTTTAAATGCTTTTAATTATATTTATGGAAGTGGAGGGCTTACTTCAAAACTTTATAAAAGTATAAGGGAAGAAAATAGTTTATGTTATGCTATTAATAGTATGTATTTAAAATATGATGGGTTATTAATGGTACAAATATCACTTGATCAATGTAATGTTAAAAAAGCAATATCTTTAGTAAAAAAGGAATTAAAGAAGATGCAAAATGGAGAATTTAGTGATATGGAACTAAATGACGCTATAAATAATATGATTATTTCTTTAGATATGTCTTTAGATAATAATGTGGCAATATTAAATAACTATGTTTTTAATATTTATGATAATTTACCTTTAATTGAAAAAAGAAAAGAGTATTTTAAAGAAATAAATAAAAATGATATAATTAACGTTTCTAAAAAAATTAAACTTAATACAATATTTACTTTAGAAGGGAAGGATTCATAGATGGAAGAATTAGAACTAAAAGGATTGAATGAGAAAATATATGTCTATCATACTAAATGTGGACTTCCTATATATATGTGGGTAAATGAAAAAGTAAGTAGTATGTATGCATCACTATCTGTAAAGTATGGTTCCATTCATACAAAGTTTAAAATAGGTAAGAAAACATATGAAGTACCTAATGGGATAGCTCACTTTTTAGAACATGTAAAATTTAATATAGATGAGGAAACTACCGCGCATGATGAGTTTTATAAATTAGGTGGAGATGCTAATGCTTTTACTACCTTTGATTATACTAGTTATATTGTTTTTGCAACAAATAATAAAAAAGAAAACTTAGAAGAGTTACTTAATTTTGTTTATAATCCTTTCTTTACTAAGAAATGTATTTCTAAAGAAAAAGGAATTATTGTAGAAGAAGCTAATATGGGATTAGATGACCCATATAGTATTGTGTTTTTTCATTCACTTTTAAATACTTTGCAAAAATCAAAATATCGAAATACTATTACAGGTACTCCGGATGATGTAACTAGCATTACTTTGGAAGATGTAAAATTAGTTTATGATACTTTTTATCATCCTGAAAATATGTTTTTAACTTTGACTGGAAATTTTAATCCTTATGAAATGGCCTGTTTAGTGGAGGATAATTTGTCTAAAAAGAAATTTGGAAAATATTTAAATCCAATTATTATTAAAGAAAATGAACCTAAAAAAGTTACTACAAAATATAAGGAAGAATATATTAATGTAACTTATCCAAGACTTAAGTTTTCTATTAAAATGGATATGAGTCGTTTTAAAAATTATTCTTCATTAGAATTAAAAATACTTACAAATTTATTGTTTAATATAAATTTTGGCGCTACTTCAGATTTTAAAGATGAACTTATGGAAAAAGGTTTAATTCAAAATATGAATGTTACTTGTGATGTTTACGATGATACATTTGTTGTAACTATTAATGTTACTTCAAATTTTAAAGAAGAAATTATAAAAAAAGTAAAGGAAAAATTAGAAAACTTATCTATAAGTGAACTTGATTTTAAAAGAAAAAAGAATGCTACGATAGCAACTCTTATACTTGATTATGAAGACTTAGAAAATGTAAGCTATAGAATTCAAGATGATGTTTTAAATAATGGGGGAATAGTAACTAATTTGAAAGAAATTCTTGAGGATGAAACTATTGATGATTTAAAAAATATTATTGATCTTTTAGATTTTGATAATATATCAATTAATGTATTTTTACCAAAAGAAAACCAAAAGGAGCAATAACCTTTTGGTTTTAAGCATTATCTGTTATAGAATTCAACGATAAGTTGTTCGTTAATTTCTGGGTTAAGTTCGCTTCTTTCTGGAAGTCTTACAAATTTACCAGATAATTTCTTTTCATCCATTTCTAGATAAGCTGGAACAGTTCTTTTTTGTTCAATTGAATCAAGGATAGCTGGATGATTTAATGAATTTTCTTTAACTGAAATTATATCACCAACTTTAGTAGTGTAAGAAGGAATATCTACCTTTTTGCCATTTACTAAAATATGTCCATGATTAACAATTTGACGAGCACTTCTTCTAGTTCTAGCCATTCCTAGACGATATACCATGTTATCAAGTCTAGATTCAAGAAGGATAAGTAAGTTTTCCCCAGCAATACCATGCATCTTTGAAGCTTTGTCAAATACTTTGTGGAATTGTTTTTCATTTAATCCATAAAGAATTCTAACTTTTTGTTTTTCTTGCATTTGGATTCCATATTCACTAAGTTTACGACGACGATCTTGTCCGTGAGCTCCCGGTGCATATGGTCTTTTTGCTAATTCTTTTCCATTTTCAAGTGTAGAAAAACCAAGTCTTCTAGATTTCTTATAAGCTGGTCCCGTATATCTTGCCATAAAATCTCCTTTCATTTTATTTGCAAAATATTTATTGTGTCGTATCTAATAAATAGGGAGTTTAAATAATTTTGCTAAGGCAGTCTTAGCTACTTTATTCCTTTGAGGTTTAAACACATTATTTATAGGTACAACTCTGCCTAAATAACTTGCAAGTGTATTATATAATAAATGTATGCTTGTTGTCAAATAAAATTTTGTAATGTTTATTTATTTTAAGGTAATTTAGACTAATTTGGTTATTTTGTTTAACTTAAATATTAAAATGCTGTAATGTGTTTCTTTTTTTAGTTTTCATGTGTTTAAATAATTTTTATGGAATATTTCAGTTGTTTAGATGCTACCTTCTAGAATATAAATAGACGGTTTGATTCTATGACTAAAGATGGAATTATCATCTGGTTATGATTCATTATTATCCTTCTCATTTTGGATTTATTGCTAAAATAAAAATAAATAAAAACGCATCTAAATCAACCATGTGATTTAGATGCTTTAACTATTTTTTTGGTAGCGTCCAACATGCAAAATTGGATGTACCATTTTTAATTTATGCAAATTGTTTTTGCTATATACATATTATCATAAAAGAAGTGGCTTTTTGTCAAAAATTAAATTTCGCGCATTTTATTTCTATCTTTATATGGATTTTTAGGGTCTATTTTATCTACGAATAAAATTCCATCTAAATGGTCTATTTCATGTTGGAAAGCAACTGCTAAGTCTTCGCGAGCACGCATTGTCTTTTTATTTCCTTCATAATCATAGTATTCAATTGTTATTCTGGCATGTCTTGGAACAATACCTTCAACTTCACGATTAACACTTAGGCAGCCTTCACCTTCACCTACATAAATTAATTCTTCACTTTGACTAATTATTTTAGGGTTAATTATTATATATTCTTCAAATGTCCCTTTTTCTTCTAGTTCATTTGCTATTACAAACATTCTTTTTAAATGTCCAAGTTGTACAAATGCCATTCCCATTCCAGCTCGTAAATCATATTTTTCAGCAATTTTTTCGTTTTGACTCATTTCTAAATATTTTATTGTATCTTCAGCAAGCCTACGATCTTCTTTACTTACGGGAAATGTAACATCTTTACTTTTTTGATGTAATATTTTATTTTTTTCATCTAATATTTTTATATTTGGTAATTTCATAAACTTCCACCCGCCAAATAGTATAGCAGATTTTAAAGAAAAATGCAAAAAACGATAAAAAATTACAATATTACATGTGCTTTACTATATTCGACATGAAACGCGTTATCTATATGGTAAGGTAGAAATCGTTTTTACCAAAAGGGGGTGATTTTCATGAGCACGGAAGAAATTGTAAAAAAGTTTTGTTAGTGATCCGGAAGTTATAAGTTTGTTTGATATATATATAAATTGAAGAAAGAGTCAGCAGAACTTAGAGGAAAAGAAGAAGGTATTGCTGAAAATAAACAAGAAACGGCCAAGAATATGCTGAAAGAAAATTTTTCTTTAGAGCAAATAAGTAAAATAACTCATTTATCAACTTCTGAAATTAAAAAGTTGGTATAGTCATAAAGTGGAGATATATTCATCTTCACTTTTTTTGTTATAAAAGTAAAAAGAGAAATGCGTTTTAACATTTCCCTAAATTTTTATATTCAGTAATTGAATTTAGTTGTTATTATTATTCCAGCTCCAGCCAGCACCTAAAATGATTACTAATAGAATGAATAATACAATCCAAATAGCTGCACCTATGCCATAACCACTAGTGTATCCAGCATATGTAGGAGCTCCACAAGTACTTTGAGCACCGTATCCTCCACCGTAATAGCCGGTATTTCCATAATAATACATAATATACCTCCTTTTTGTATCTACTATAATTTATTATAAATGACGATTTTTTGACATTAAAATAACCCAAGTTTTCAAAAAAAACTTTAATTTGTTTGTAAATGTGATAATATTATTATAGGTGGAAGAGCATGCGTAAGTTATTTTCTAAAATGGATATACCTTTATTTATTATGGTTGTTCTTTATGTAGCACTAGGTTTAGTTATGATTTATAGTGCTTCAAATATAACAGCTGTAGTTCGTTATGGATATCAACCGTACCATTTTTTTATAAGACAAGCAATATTTGTTTTAGTTTCATTTTTTATTGGTTTTTTAATTGTGCTTAGGTTTCCAACTAGGAATTATGGAGCTTTAGCATGGCCACTTGTATTTTTGCTTATTGGATCTTTAGCACTCCTTTTTGTAAAAGGTAAAATTGCTGGGGGAGCTATAAGTTGGTTTGATTTAAAATATTTTAAAGTTCAACCTAGTGAGTTTGCAAAATCTATTTTAGTAATTTTTATGGCTATATATTATAATAAATTACATTATAAAAAAGTGAAAAACATTTATGCTTATTTTGTACCTTTGGGTTTTGCTGCAATTATAATTGGTTTAGTATTTATGCAACCCGATTTAGGTAGTGCGGCAATTATTGCGGGGATAGTATTTTTAACATTTATAAGTATTCCTGTTGTACAAAATAATATAATGAAATTTATTAAAATAATAGCAATCGGGTGTATATTAGCAATGGTGGCGTTCTTATATTCAGGTAATGATTTTTTAAGTAGTATACAAAAGGGAAGACTAAATTTTAGAAATCCTTGTTCAAGATATACTGAAACTACCGGTTATCAGGTTTGTAATGGATTTATTGCAATTAATAATGGTGGTTTATTTGGTGTAGGTCTTGGTAATTCTACTCAAAAATATTTGTATTTGCCAGAGTCACACACTGATTTTATATTTCCAATTATTGTTGAAGAATTGGGCCTT
Organism: uncultured Mycoplasmatota bacterium; assembly: GCA_900544625.1. Lineage (GTDB taxonomy): Bacteria > Bacillota_I > Bacilli_A > RF39 > UBA660 > Onthocola_B. The sequence goes on along the minus strand of UQVR01000015.1, from coordinate 8,211 downwards.
GTGACAGGAATAATCATTATTTTAGGTTATGCTTATATTTTATCAAGAATATTAAAAATTGCTAAGACAAGTGAAAACTTACGATGTTCAATTTTAGCTTATGGGACATTTTGGTATTTTACTTTGCATATTTTAGTTAACTTACTTGGGGTTCTAGCTTTAATTCCTTTAACTGGTGTACCACTTCCATTCTTAAGTTATGGCGGTTCTTTTACAGTTAATGCTATTATAATGATATTTGTTGTGGAAAGAGTAAATATAGAAAATAAAATTAATAAGACTAAAAGAGAAATAAAAGCACTTTAGTCTTTTTTAATTGAATAAAAGACTAAATTTTAGAAATAATATAAATGGTGATTAATATGCCTAATATACATTCTAATATTTCTTTTGCTTTAGTAAATATTCCTGTGTTACTTAATCCAATTATTAAAAATAATGATACTTCTTTTAATCAGTTACATAAAAAGTGCTTAAATAGAGTAAAGTATATTAAGTATTGTCCAAAGTGTAAAAAAGATTTAAAAGAAAATGATATTGTAAAAGGGTATCAATTTGAAAAAGATAATTATTTAGTTTTTAGTAAAGCTGAACTTGATAATTTAAAACCTGATTGGGATAAAGAAATTGAAGTAATATGTTTTATAAAAGAAGGTAGTGTGTCCCCGTGGTATTTTGAAAAAAGTTATTTTTTAAATACAGAAGGTAAGTCTAAAGCCTATAATTTATTTTATGAAGCATTAAAGAAAACTAAAAGGGTAGCATTAATTAAAACTGTAATTGGGCCAAAATTTTATTATGGAATATTAAAGTTAGTGGATAATGGAATTATTTTAACAACTTTGTATTTTGAAGAAGAGGTACATATTCCTGAAAAAGAAATGAATTCTAAAATTACAAGTAAAGAATTAGATTTAGCTATTAAATTAATCGAAAGTATGAAAGGAGATTTTGAACCAAACAAGTATAAAGATGAATATCAGGATAGAATAAAAAAAGCAATTGATGAGAAGCTAGATGGTAAAAAAATTACAAAAATTAAAAGAAATAGTAAAAAGCAAATTAATGATTTGATGAAAGCGTTGGAAAAAAGTCTAAAGGATGCAAAATGAGTTTGTGGAATAAAGATATAAAACCAATGCTTCTTGGTGAGATTGAAGAAGTATTTGATAGTAAAGAATATTTATATGAAGTAAAGTATGATGGAATAAGAGTTTTAGTTTTTGTAAGTAAGGATAAAGTTGTAATAAGAAGCAGATATGGTATAGATATTACAGGCTTGTTTCCAGAAATGAAGGTTTTATGTAAGATGGTTGAGTGTAATGTAATATTTGATGGAGAAATAATAATGCTTGATAATAATAAAGTATCATTTTCTAAGTTGCAAAAAAGAATACATTTAAAAAATAAAAAAACTATAGAATTTTTAAGTAAAACTAATCCAGTTATATTTATATGCTTTGATGTAATATATGAAGGAAAAGATTTAATTAATTTAAGTTTACTAGAAAGAAAAGATGTATTAAGTAATTATAAAGATAATGATGTATTTATTAAAAGTACTTATGTAATAGGGGATGGGACTAAATTATTTAACGCTATTAAAAAGTTGGATATGGAAGGAATTGTAGCTAAAAAAATTAATAGCAAATATTTAGTTAATGAAAGAAGTGATAATTGGTTAAAAATAAAGAATTATAAAAGTGGGAATTTTATAATTCTTGGATATATTAATAAAGAAGAAAGTCATGTAATTAGTTTAGTTTTGGGGGAACATTTAAATAAAAAAATAGTGTACGTTGGAAAAGTCATTTTGGGAAAGAAAAGAAATTTAACGGATAAAATATTAAAAATGAAGAAATCTAAGGCTGTTGTAAAAATAAAAGATAAAGATGTAATATATATTAAACCGGAAATAAAATGTTTGATAAAATACTTAGAAAGAACTGAAAATGGACTTTTAAGGCAACCTTTTGTTCCGTAGAGTTGTCAAAAACAAGTAAAAATAATTAATTTTTTGATAAAATAAATAAAAATTTTAATTTAGTTATTGATTTTACCTAGATTTTTTGGTAGTCTTAATATGTAAGGACAATGTTCCTACGAAATATTTTAGATAATAGGGAGGTAAATATTATGTCTAAAACAGAATTAGTGGAATTAATTGCAAAAGAAGCTGGACTTTCTAAAGCTGATGCTGCTCGTGCTCTTGATGCTACAATCGCAGGTATTACTGCTGGATTAAAAAAAGATGGAAAGGTTGCTTTAGTTGGTTTTGGTACATTTAGTGCTAAAAAAAGAGCTGCTAGAGAAGGAATCAATCCATTAACTAAAGAAGCTATTAAAATTCCTGCTAAGACAGTTGCTTCATTTAAAGCTGGAAGCAAATTAAAAGACGCTTTAAATTAGTAAATTTGAAAAGTTGATTAATTTCAACTTTTTTTTAATGCTTTTTTGGAGTATAATATATTTAAGGTGGTAAATTTGAAAAAAAGATTGATATGGTTACTTGGAATTGGATTAACTTTGATGATAGTACCTTTTATAATAAACAAATATAGCATATTTAGAGTAATTAGTTTAGTTATTGGTGTGATTTTAATTGAAGTATGTTTTTGTTTAAAGAAAAAAAGAAATATTTTCTTAGTGATTTTAATTCCTGTTTTACTTTTTACAATGAGTTATGGTGTAGATGTATTACTAGCATTTAAATTAAAATATGTTCCTATTTATAGTTATGTTATTAAAAGCAGTGATAAAATGAAAACATATAATAGTTTCTTTTATAGAGTATATGATTGTAATAATAATCTTAATTTAGATTATGGTTATAGAAGTAGCTATGTTTGTAATAATGAGTTATTAGATATAATTAGTATAAATAAATTTTTACAAGATCCTAAAGATAGTTTTAATGAATATAAAAATAAATTTGTTAGAATTCATGGTAAAATAAGTAGAATAAGTGGTAATGAAAGTATTGAACTTGCAGCATATACTAAAAGTGAAGAAGTATTAAATGGATATGTTAATTTTAATTTAGATTATACTTTAAATATTAAAACAACAGATGATTTAAGTAAATATAGAATATATGATTATATTGATGTAATTGGTAGAGTGGATTTGTTAAAAGATAATACTATAACATTAATAGATACTAAGTTAATATCTAGTGATATTTATAATGATTATAGTTTTGAAATAGTTAATAATAATGAATTAAAATTATCTAATTTAATAAAAGAAAAGGGTTATTACTATTATGGAATAAATTCATTAAACGTTAAGTATGATCAAGATAATATTTATGAACTTAGTTATGTGCTTCAAGATGAAAAATTAACTTTTGATGATTTAGTTGATGATATGGATTTTAAAATTATAAGTAATAAAGATGAAGAAGAAGTGGCTAAGGTTTATAATTTAGAAAAATTTAATGTTATTGAATGTAGTAATAATAAGAAAATAGTTGCTAATAAAAATAATAAAGTAAATAGTGATATTTGTGAATTAGTTATTGAATAATCATTATTAATAAACAAAGTGGATAATTTTACTTAATTTGTTGCTACAAAATTTGTTAAAAACTTGTGCTTTAATTGTTGACGAAGTACAAGTTTTTGTTGTATAATGATTTTATATCGAGAAAAGGGGAAAGTGCCTTTGGAACATTATTTTACAAACAATGAAAATTTAAAGAGCGAGCTAAGAAAACTGATATATAATTATGAAAATATTAATTTTGAGTTTTTTAGTGACAATGGAGTTTTTGCCAAAAATAAAATTGATTATGCATCAAAATTATTAGTTGAGTCGTTTATAAAGGAAAAACATGACGATAAAAGTGATGGGGATGTATTAGATGTCGGTTGTGGTTATGGATTCATGGGAATTGTTATAGGGAAAGTATTAAATAAAAAAGTTGAATTAATAGATGTAAATAAAAGAGCTCTTCATTTATGTGAAAGAAATATTAAAATAAATGAAGTAGATGGTAAAGCTTACGAAAGTAATGCTTATGAATGTGTAAAAAATAAATATGAATATATAATAACTAATCCACCGATTAGAGCAGGGAAAGAAACAGTACTAAATATTTTGAAGGGAGCAAGAAATCATCTTTTAGATAATGGCGAGCTATGGTTTGTTATAAATAAAGACCAAGGCGCTAAATCGACAGTAAATTCAATAAAATCTTGTTATAATGTAGAAGTTGTAGCAAAAAGTAAAGGTTTTTTTGTGTTTAAAGCAAAAATTAATTGACAAATTGTTAATTAGGCTTTACAATTTTAAATTGGTGGCGTATTTATTTTTTAAATAAAAACGAAGAAAAAAATAGTCTTAAAAAATTGTGTATGGGGTGATATCGTGGCTTATAAAGTTAAAAAATTTGGTGACTATCGTGAAAGAAGAAGTTTTTCGAAGACGAAAAACGTTTTAGAGTTGAATGATTTATTGGAAGTTCAAAAAAAATCATACAAAGAATTTCTAGAAAATGGTATCAAAGAGATATTTGATGATTTATTTCCAGTTGAAAGTTTTACTGGTAATATTTCACTAGAATTTGGTGATTATTATTTTGATGAACCAAGATATTCAATTAAAGAAGCAAAAGAAAGAATGGTAAACTATGCTGCTCCATTAAAGGTTGAAGCTCGTCTTTATATTCATGAAACTGGTGAAGTAAAAGAACAAACAATATTCTTAGGGGACATGCCTTTAATGACTGATGCAGGAACATTTATTATTAATGGGGCTGAACGTGTAATTGTATCACAATTAGTTCGTAGTCCAAGTGTATATTTCAAAAAGGAAATTGATAAGAATGGACGCCATATTATTAGCGGAGAACTAATACCTAATAAAGGTACTTGGCTAGAATATGAAACAGATGCTAGAGATGTTTTATATGTTAGAATTGATAGAACTAGAAAAGTGACTGTTACAACATTCTTAAGAGCTTTAGGTTTATCTAGTGATGAAGATATTATAAGCGTATTTGGTGATAATGATTATATCAAAAATACATTGGAAAAAGATTCAACTAATAATACAGATGAAGCTTTACTTGAAATTTATGAAAAGTTAAGACCTGGAGAACCTGCTACATTAGATTCTTCAAAGAATCAGTTAATTACAAGATTTTTTGATAGATTCCGTTATGATTTAGCAAAAGTTGGTCGTTATAAATTTAATAAAAAATTAAATGTATTAGATAGATTAGAGGGTTTAACGTTGGCAGAACCTTTAGTTTTTGATAACAAAACGATTGCTAAGGCTGGAGATGTTTTATCAAAAGAACTTTTAGAAGAATTAAAACCTTATTTTGAAAAAGGATTAAATGTAAAAGAAATCTTAGTTAATGAAGAATTAGATGATTATAAAAATGTTCAAGTTGTTAAAGTTATTGATCCAGAAGACAGTAAAAAAACACTAAATATTATTGGTGTTGATCAAAGTGTTGATATAAGAAGATTAACTATTCCAGATGTTTATGCATCCCTTAATTATTATATAGGTTTACATAAAGGAATAGGTTCTGATGATGAAATAGATAACCTAGGAAATCGTCGTGTTCGTCAAGTTGGAGAACTAATTCAAAATCAATTTAGAATTGGTATGGCTAGAATGGAAAGAGTCATTCGTGAAAGAATGACTACTCAAGAATTAGATACTGTAACACCTAAAACATTAATTAACATTAGGCCTGTTACAGCAGCTTTAAAGGAGTTCTTTGGTTCTTCACAATTATCAAAATTTATGGATCAAATTAATCCAATTGCTGAGTTAACAGATAAGAGACGTCTATCAAGTCTTGGACCTGGAGGTTTATCTCGTGATCGTGCTGGTATGGATGTTCGTGACGTTAATGCATCACACTATGGTCGTATTTGTCCAATCGAATCACCAGAAGGACAAAATATTGGTCTTATTACATCACTAGCTGGTTATGCTAAAATTAATGACTATGGATTTATAATGACTCCATATCATAAAGTTGTTAATGGTGTTGTTACTGATGAGGTATGTTATTTAACTGCTGATGAAGAAAAAGGACATGCTATTAGTCAAGCTGCTGTTAAATTAGATGATGATAATAAAATTGTTGATGATGAAGTTGTTGCCCGTTACAATGGTGATACGATTTATGTAAAAAGAGAAAAAATTGATTACGTTGATGTTGCTCCAAGTCAAGTTGTTGCAATTACAACAAGTTGTATTCCATTTTTGGAATTCGATGATGCACACAGAACTCTAATGGGTGCTAATATGCAACGTCAAGCAGTGCCTTTACTTACCTGTGAAGCTCCAATTGTTGGAACAGGTGTTGAATGCATAGCTGCAAGAGATTCAGGATCTACAATTGTTTGTAAAGCTGATGGCGTTGTTGAATATGCTGATGGTTTAAAAATTATCGTTAAAACTGCTGGTGGTAAAGATACATATTATTTAGCAAATTATGAAAGAAGTAATGCATCAAGTTGTATTAATCATCATCCAATTGTTAAAGCCGGAGATGTTGTAAGCCGTGGTCAAGTTATAGCGGATGGTCCATCTACTGATATGGGTGAACTAGCACTTGGTAAAAATTTAACTGTAGCATTCATGACATTTGAAGGTTATAACTATGAAGATGCAGTTATCTTAAATGAAAGATTAGTAAAAGATGATGTTTATACATCACTTCATATATCACATTATGATATTGATTGTCGTGATACTAAATTAGGGCCAGAAGAAATTACTAGAGATATTCCAAATGTTGGGGAAGATGCTCGTAAAAATTTGGATAGCGATGGTATTGTTAAAATTGGTACTGAAGTTAGAGATGGAGATATTTTAGTTGGTAAAGTTACACCAAAAGGTGTTCAAGAATTAACTAGTGAAGAAAAATTGCTACATGCAATATTTGGAGAAAAAACTCGTGAAGTTAGAGATACATCTCTTCGTGTTGAACATGGTGCGGGTGGTATTGTTCATGATGTTAAGGTTTATACTAAAGAAAATAGTGATGAACTACCAGCTGGAGTATCTAAAATAATAAGAGTATATATTATTCAAAAACGTAAGATTCAAGTTGGAGATAAAATGTCTGGACGTCATGGAAATAAAGGGGTTATTTCCTTAGTACTTCCTGAAGAAGATATGCCTTACTTACCAGATGGTAGACCAGTAGATGTTATGCTTAATCCATTAGGGGTTCCATCTCGTATGAATATTGGACAAATTCTAGAATTACACTTAGGTATGGCTGGTAAAAAATTAGGTGTTCATTATGCTACTCCGGTATTTGATAGTGCTACTTGGGAAGATATTTCTGAAGAAATGAAAGAAGCTGGAATGGCTCCTGATGGTAAAGTTGAACTACATGATGGTAGAACTGGAGAACCATTTGATCATAGAATCAATGTTGGTGTTATGTATATGGTTAAACTACACCATATGGTTGATGATAAACTACATGCAAGAGCTACTGGACCTTATTCACTTGTTACTCAACAACCTTTAGGTGGTAAAGCTCAATTCGGTGGACAACGTTTTGGAGAAATGGAAGTTTGGGCATTATATGCTTATGGTGCATCTCATGTACTACAAGAAATTTTAACTGTTAAAGCCGATGATATCACAGGTCGTGTTAAAGTATATGAATCACTAGTTAAAGGAAAAACAATTGACCAAGCTGGTGTTCCTGAATCGTTTAGAGTATTAGTTAAAGAATTCCAAGCATTAGGATTAGATGTTCAAGTAATTGATAATGATGATAATGTGGTAGAATTTAAAGACATTGAAGAGGATGAAGATGATAATGATGCCTTTAGAATTGATGAAATTGATGTTACAACTAATGAACTTAATAATGATGAAGAAATAAATGAAAATATTGAAGAATATCAAGATGACTTCGAAGAAGAAGATGATTTAGATAATCTTGAGTTTCCAGGAGATATTGAAGAAGATATTTTAGATGATGGGGAAGGTGAAGAATAATGATAGATGTTAGTAAATTTAAAGGAATTAAGGTAAGCATTGCTTCACCTGAAAAAATTCGTTCATGGTCTTATGGAGAAGTTAAAAAGCCTGAAACAATTAATTATCGTACCCTAAAACCTGAAAGAGATGGTCTATTCTGTGAAAAGATTTTTGGACCAACAAAAGATTTTGAATGTTCTTGTGGTAAATATAAAAGATTAAGATATAAAAATATCG
>UQVR01000014.1 GCA_900544625.1 uncultured Mycoplasmatota bacterium | reverse complement strand
CTGTTGCTGTTGTACTATATCCATAGCAATATCCTGAACTTGTTCCGTCTTGGGCCTTATAATATGCTCCATTTAAAAGTGATTTTAAACTAGATGCTGTCCAATCATTTGTATTTGATTTATCCCACACCAGTCCATCCAAAACATCATCTCGAATTATTTTAACTAAATTTTTATTTGATTGACCATGTGATGCACTATCAAATACTCCGATTATTCTCCAATATTCATTATTAAACCATATATAGTTATTTGGATTTTTCCCTTCATATCTATATCCATTTTCATTTACCACTTTACCTGTTCCTTGAGTTTTTCCAGATAACCCCATAATGTATGATGCTAAATTAACTTTTGATGTACTATCGGTATAATTTAAACTACAAGATGAATATTTACCATTAAATGAAGATATTTCAACTCTATTATATTGTTGATTATATGTTGCGCTACTTCCTGTACAATTTATACTACCTAATTTACCATATGTTGTTGGTCTATTAGTTATAGCTAGTGTAACATCTGTTGGTATAACATCAAAATAAGCATAACACTTATCACTTATATTTGTTTTAACTATTACTTTTTTTGTAGTTTCATTATATGAAAGAGTACCACCATTTTCACAACCTGATTTTTCAGTATTTAGTTTATACCCTTTTGCAGGAACTATTCCATCCGGAGATAAATTATAAATTCCAGACCCAGCTTTAGTTTCTAACATTAAACTTATTAATCCGGGTACTTGATTTTTATTGTTAGTTTTATTTTCCACATACACATCATTTTTATAACTATTATTATATACAATTATAACTAAAACAAGTATAATAGCTATGAAAACAGAAAAAACCGCTATGATTTTTTTCTTCACATTAAATAACTCCTTCCTTATTTTTACTAATTATACCACAAATACTATTACTAGACTAGAACAAAATTAAAATTTTTTCAAGAAAAGTTACAGTTCACAATCAAATAAATTAAATCAATACAAATAAACTAAGTTTCTCTTGGTTTATTTGTATTTTATCTAATGTATATGGATTATATCGAATTAATCTTTTTAAAGCATCATGTGGATTAATATTATTTCAATATATACTTTTATTCTTACAAAATATTCAGTACTTTGTATGTTAGAAAATTGTTCAAATACTTGCGTTATAATTTTGGTATTTCTTAAATTTATATTAAATAATTTATATCTTATACAATTTATTATAAAAATACTAATTATTATAAAAATGAAATAATAGTTACTTATAAAGTATAAAAAAACAAAGATTAAGTTAAAATTATGCCATTATTTAAAATAGTTTTAACTTTATTACATCGAGTTCTAAATACAAAGAAATATATTAGATTACCAATAAGATTTGTTTTATATGACATGTACCGTATTATATTATTTTTTAACTATGATATTTTAATAATAAAATTTTTATAACATTTTACTTTTACATTTACAAAAATCTTTTTTTGCATGGAATAAATTTTCTTTAGCACAAAAGTATGTGTAATTATGGGGTTTTTTAACCGTATTTGCACCCGTTATAACTACATCATAATACAAAAAATGAGGTAATTCGTTCAACACAAGTCGAACTTTTTACCTCATTTTGCCCAAGTTTTAGTAGTGTTTTTTTAAAAATGTCCGTCAATCAGTTAATACGAACTTAGCTACGGACAGTTTTTATAAACTAAAAATTTGATATAACTATCACGTTATACCAAATCATTCTAAAACCCTTTAAAAATGGCAACTCTAATGTTAAAATAATAATATCCAATAAAATAAAAAGGAGTTGCCATGACTAAATTATACAATACACAAACAGAAATTACAAATAAATTTCGCGATTTTTTAAAAAAATATATTCCAAGTTTAAGAAAAACTCAATTAAATATCATTCCAGAAATTTTATTTGGAATGATTGCTTCTGAATCTGTTGTATCTACAGATATAGCAAAATGCTTAAAAAATGAATTTTCATTTATTCAATTAGAATCAGTTCAAAGAAGAATTCGTAGATTTTTTAATAATGAACTATTTGACCATGAAGATTTTTATAACTCTTTAATCATTTCTGTTATTTCTAAGTACAAGATAAAACACAAAGACAAAAGAATTCATATTACTTTTGACCATATGTTTTCTCATGATAATTACGTTACTCTCATGTTTACCATGAGAGTTGGTAAACAAGGTATTCCTATTTGGTTCAAGTCCTTTAAACAAGAATACATTAATAAAAAAATATCAACTGAAAAAGGTGGTACCATTGCCTTTAATGAATCATTAATTATCGAAGGAATTAAACATATTTCTGCCTTATTTAATGAATCATTTGATTTAATATTTTTAGCTGATCGATGGTTTAATTCTGAAAAAATATTAAGTACAATTGCATCCTTAGGACATACTTATTGTATAAGACTTAAGAAAAATATTAAGATTTTCATTCATGACAAAAAAGAAGGTCATAAAATTGGAAATGGCTTTCTGATTTACCTTCTCATAAATATCATGCAATTGTTCACAAAAATATTGAACTTTATGATACAAAATATAAAACCAATATTGTTATTAGTAAATATTTAAATACTAAAGATCCTTGGATAATTGTAACTAATAAAGATGTTGAACATGCTATTCAAAATTATTCTCATCGTTTCGGTTCTATTGAATGTGTTTTTAAAAATCAAAAAAGTAATGGATTATATTTAGAAGCTATTAACAACGCTAGTGAAAAAGCTTATAATACAACGTACACTATGGCTTGTACCGTTGTTCTTTTTCTAACTGTTTTAGGAACAGAATATTCCAAAAATCCCAAATGTTATAGAAATGAAAAAATAGTTACTCATAAAGTATATAAAGGAAAAGGAAAAGTTATGTCATTATTTAAAACTGGCTTAACTTTATTTCATCGAGCCATAAATTCAACAAAATATATTAGATTACCAATAGGATTTATTTTATATGACATATAAATATTTTTTTGAACTATGACATTTTAGCAAGAAATTTTTTATAACAAATAACTTTGACATTTTTATCAATTTTTTATTTTAACAGTTTTAATAAAAAATCTTTTTTTGCATGGAATAATTTTCTTTAGCACAAAAGTATGTGTGATCATGTGTTTTTTTAACCGTATTTGCACCTATTATAGCCACATCACAATACAAAAAATGAGGTAATTCGTTCAACATAGGTCAAACTTTTTACCCCATTTTGTCCAGGTTTCACTGGTGTTTTTTCAAAACTGTCCGTCAATCAGTTTATGCGAATTGGGTTGGATTTGGTTCCATCCCCTGAAACATAGGTTACTGTAGAGTCAAGATTAAAGGACGGGCGCACCGCAAAGTCGCTAAAATTCACATTGTAGCTGAAGACATGGCCACTGCCATCCACAATGAACGCACTAAACGTTTCGTCGGAAACGCGCGAAATAGTCCATTCTTTAGAACCTAAATATAACCAATTTATTGTTTTTGCTGCGCTATAGTCTTTTGTTGCATCACTTTTATTATATCCAACTAGTGTCCATGCACTTGGACTTGCACTATAATAATAATCTGATATATACATTAATCCTATTTTTTTATCTACTGTTGTTGTTGATGCACTACTTCCTACTTCATTTTTATATACTATTTTAGGTACTGAAGTTTTTATATTAGACCATGAACATCCTCCAACTTTCCACGTTGTTGTTGCTATTTTTTCTGCTATTGTTCCAAGACTGGTCAAATATGTTCCATTTAAATATGCATTTAAACTCGAACTTGACCATGTATTTGACTCTGATGTATGCCATTTTTGATTACCAACTGATTTTGCTCTTATTACTTTTGTTTTGTCTCCAAATACTCCTATTATTCTAAATAAATTTGCATCTGGACATGTTGTTGTATCTGAACCTAAACAAATATAATTATTTACGCTATCACTTGCTCCTGCATATCTATAGCTATTATCTCCTGCACCGTTTGCTAATGTGCTATCATGATAATATAATCCATTTTCTCCTTGAGTTCCGGTATATTGTGATTTTACATATTCTACTAAAGTTGGTACATATATATCAAAATAAACATAGCATTTATCAGTTTTATTTATATTTACAGATACAGAGTTATCATTTTCATTCCATGTTAATGTACTTCCATAATTACAATAAGACATCTCTTTATTAAAAACATATCCTTTACTAGGCCATTTATTACTTTTTGAAACTTTATACTCACCAGAACTTGCAGTTTCTTCAAGCATAATACTTATAAAATTAGGGGCTTCATCTTTATTATTTAAATAAATATTATTATTTTTATATATAATATTATAAATAGTTAATACAAATACTAATATAATTATTATGAAAATAGAAAAAAACAATAATTTTTTCTTAGCCATATTTATCTTCTCCTTTTATTCTAATTTATTATATCACACAGCAAAATATTTTTGCAACCTATCTACTAAGACTTTTATTTTTTTAATCCAAATCACACATTAATAAATCCACAAATAAAGCATTAAATTTTTATAAATCTTTTAGACAAAATAAAGCATACAAAGGAATATCTTTTACATTACCATTTAAAGAAAAGTTATTATGACTAATTCTAATAGAAAGTTTAGACTTGAATAGTTCATTATAAAATTTTCTTTTCATAATACATCAATCCTATCTATATACAATAGATACCATAAAATAAGGGGAAAGCCAACATTTTGGCGAAAAGCGGACCCACTTTATGTATATTCAAAAATAAAAAGACTACATAAGCAGCCTTCAATTTAATTTTTCAATGCTGTTATAGGTACTACATAAACTCCATCGGGTCTAATATATGCAGCGTTTGTAAGACCACAAATAACACACAATATTTTAGGAGCATTTCCACCGGCTTTTTCAATAGATTTCTTTATTTCTATAAGATTTTTAGCAGCTTCCTCAATTTTATTAGTTCCCAATTTAATTTCAAAAGCACACCAAGAACCATCTTCAAGTTCTATAACATGATCAATTTCTTTATTATCATAATCTTGATAATGATAATTTTTAGCACCAAAAGAATCAGCATATATTTTCAAGTCTCTTTCCACTAATGATTCAAAAATAAAACCAAAAGTATTTAAATCATATATTAATTTATCTTCTGATAAATTCAATAATGTACACGTCAAAGATAAATCTATAAAATGTCTTTTTTTCATTTTTCTTTACCCTAATACTAGATCTAACATTTACAGAAAAAGGTTCGTCGTTATCAAGTAAAAATAGTCTATCAAAAGCATTTAAATATGAAGATATTGTTTCAGTATCTATAATTACATTATCATTTCCATAATATTTCATTCGGTCATTTTCTGACATTTCATTCGGTCATTTTTTATTGCCAAATTAAAAGCACTTAACGTGCCCTTAATTATCAATAGTTTTCCATTCAGTATTTCCACACTTAGTACAAATTCTCGGAGCTAACACCTTTTTTCCTTTAGGTAATTTCATACCTGTATCAATTTTACTACATAATAGACCAGATTCGGGGTCAATATAAGCTACCCCAAATTTAGCATCTTCACAACAATTACATTCTTTATCTTTCATATATAAATATCCTCCACCTATATTATGAGAATGTTTTATTATTTTATACAATTAATTGAAAGTTTTGCGGTTGTAACCGCAAAACTTTTTGTATTACATCAAAAAAACAACTAATCAATCGACTAGTTGTTTCATTAATTAAACTAATTCTAATCTAACTTCTAGAGCATCGTCTCCACGACGTTCTTTAAGTTTAATTATTCTAGTATATCCACCATTTCTAGTTTCATAAGTTTTAGCAAGTTCATTAAATACTTTTGATGTAACATCTTTATCATTATGTAAGAATGCAAGTGCTTTTCTACGAGCTACAAGTGAACCATCTTTACCGTAAGTAATCATTTTATCAACAAATTTTCTTACTTCTTTAGCTCTAGCTTCAGTAGTAACAACATATCCATTCATAATAACATCTTTAGTAAGTCCAGCTAAAATACTTCTTCTAATTCTAGTTTCTCTTCCTAATTTTCTATATTTCATATTCTACTCCTTAAATGTAAGTCCTAATTCAGCAACTTTATCAATAACTTCTTTTAAAGATTTCTTTCCTAAGTTTCTGATCTTAGTAACTTCTACTTCTTTTTTGTTAACTAAATCTTGAACGGTATGAATACCAGCTCTTTTTAAACAATTATAAGCTCTTACTGAAAATTCAACTTCTTCAATTGGAGTTTCCAAAGTCTTAGTCATTGTATCAATTTTCTTTTCTTGCATTATATTAGCAATATTACTAATTGAATTTAAATCTGAGATTATTGAGAAATGTTCAATTAATATCTTAGCACCAAGAGCCATAGCTTCTTCTGGAGTCATAGATCCATTAGTAGTTACTTCCATAACTAATTTATCATAAGATTCATCTTGACCAACACGAGTAGCCATAACTTCATATTTAACCACTTCAATTGGTGAATAATTTGAATCAATTGCTATAACACCTGCAACATTTTGTTCTAAATTTGCTTTATTTTGAGCAGAGGATGTAAATCCACGACCATTATTAACAGTCATTTCAATATTAATTTTTCCTCCAGCAACTAAGTTACAAATAACAAAATCAGGATTCATAATTTCAATATCTGCATCTTTCTCAATATCTGAAGCAAGTACAGGTCCTTCAACTGATTTAGTAAGTCTTATAACTTTTTCTCCATTAGAATGATTTTTAACAACTAAATTTTTAATATTTAATACAATAGTTGTTACATCTTCTACTACACCTTCAATTTTTTGAAATTCATGAAGTACACCATCAATTTTAATAGATGTAACAGCACTTCCTGGTAAACTTGATAAAAGTACTCTTCTCATTGCATTACCAATCGTAGTACCAAAACCTCTTTCTAAAGGTTCAATTTCAAATTTAGCATAATGATTATTTTCTTGATATTCAGTAATTTTATAGTCTGGTTTTTCAAATTTTATCATAGTACACGTTCCTTTCCTTTATTAGTTTCTTGGTCTTTTTGGTGGACGACATCCATTGTGAGGAATTGGTGTTTCATCTGTAATACTTGTAATTTCAAGTCCTGCAGTTTGAAGTGATCTAATTGCATTTTCTCTTCCTGGTCCTAGACCTTTAACAAATACATCAACTTTTTTAACTCCAGCATCAACTGCAGCAGCTGCAGCAGCTTCACTAGTTAAACCAGCAGCAAATGGAGTTTTCTTTTTGCTTCCTTTATAACCAATTCTACCAGCTGATGACCAACTAATAGCGTTACCATCTTTATCACTTATAGTAACAATAGTATTATTATAAGTTGAATGAATGTGAGCAACAGCTTCAGGAATATTCTTCTTTATTTTTCTTTTTCTTCTATTATATGCCATATATTAACACCCTACTTTCCGACCTTTTTCTTATTAGCTACAACTTTTCCTCTACCTTTACGAGTCTTAGCATTTCTACTAGTTCTTTGTCCTCTTACAGGTAATCCTTTTTTGTGTCTAATACCTTCATAGCAATTTATTTCCATTTTGTTTTTAATACTCAATTGAACATCACGTCTAAGATCACCTTCAACAGTATAATTATCAATTTCTTTACGAAGTTTTGCAATTTCTTCTTCAGTTAAATCTTTAATTTTCTTAGCTGGATCAACTTCTACGTTTTCACAAATAGTTTTTGCTAAATTTCTACCAATACCATAAATTGCAGTAAGTCCTATACAAGTATGTTTTTCTCCTGGTAATTCAATATTTTTAATTCTTGCCATTTATTATCCTCCTTAACCTTGTACTTGTTTATGTTTAGGGTTTTCACAAATAACCCTAACTTTTCCTTTTCTTCTTATGATTTTACATTTTTTGCAAATCTTTTTAACTGATGGTCTAACTTTCATAATTTCTCTCCTTATCTATTATTCCATTTTATAATCCCACGTGTTAAATCGTATGGTGAAAGTTCCACTGTAACTTTATCACCTGGTAAAATACGAATCATATTCATACGCATTTTACCAGAAACGTAGGCCTTTACAGTGTGTCCATTACTAAGTTCAACAAGGTAATCACTACCCTTTAATACTTCAGTAACTTTTCCTTCTACTTCAATCTTATCTTTTTTTCCCATATTTTAATCTCCTGTTAATATTTCATATCCATCTTTTGTAACTAGAACTGTATTTTCATAGTGAGAAGATGGTTTACCATCTTTTGTTACAACGGTCCAATCATCATCTAATAATGCTACATCTTTACTACCTAAATTAAGCATTGGTTCTATTGCTATTACCATACCCGTTTTAAGTCTTGTTCGATTATTATCATCAAAATTTGGTACATCCGGATCTTCATGCATTTCTAGTCCTATACCATGACCACATAATTCTTCAACTACTGATAAACCATGAGCATGAGCATAATCTTCAATTGCACGACTTATATCTTTTATTCTAGCGCCTTCTTTTACTTTTTTTACACCAGCATAGAAAGCATCTTTAGTATCTTTAACCAAATTTCTAACCTCATCACTTACATTACCAACAATAAAGGTTCTCGTAGCATCAGCATGATATCCTTTATAACTTAAAACTAAATCTATCGAAACTATATCACCATTCTTTATTTTACGTCCTTTAGGTATTCCATGAACTACTTCATCATTAATTGATATACAAGCAGTTGCTGGATATCCTTCATAACCTAAACAAGATGGAACACAGCCAATACTTAAAATATAATCATGAATTAATGTATCTAATCTTTTGGTAGTAACACCTGTTTTTATATATTTTTCAATATATTTAAACGTATCACTCAAATACTTACCAGCAATCCTCATTAATTCTATTTCCCTATCACTTTTAATACTAATCATTACAAACATCCACAATATCTTTAAAGATATCTTCTACATTTCTATTAACATTTATTTTATGAAGTTTATTTTTATCTTCATAATATTCCATCAAAGGTTTTGTATTATCTAAAAATGTTTTATATCTTACTTTAAAAGAATCAACATTATCATCATTTCTTTTAACTAATTCTTTTCCACATCCATCACAAATACCTTCAACTTTTGGTTTTAAATTATCTACATTTAGATTATATGACTTTCCACAACTACATGTAAGTCTTCCAAGAATTCTATCAATTGCTTCTTTTTCACTTAAATCTAAATATATTACTTCATAATCTTTATCTAACATATTATCTAAAGATTTTGCTTGATTAAGAGTTCGAGGAAAACCATCTAATATAAATGGTTTTCCATCTATTTTAGCAAGTTTATCATTAATTAAACTAATAATTAATTCATCACTAACTAATTCTCCACGATCAATAATATTTTTAACTTGTAACCCAAAATCTGTACCTGAAGAAACCACTTCTCTTAGCATATCACCAGTTGATAAGTGATTATAACCAAAACTTTCTTTTAACATTGTACTTTGAGTTCCTTTACCCGCTGCGGGAGGAGCTATAAATATTATATTTTTCATATTATCTTAATCTCTTTCTTTTAGCAGTATAACTTCTACTTACTAAACTACTTTCCATTTGTTTATATGTTTCAATTGCAACACCTACAACGATTAACATTCCTGTTCCTCCAATTGTAACTTGACTTGATAAGCCAAATATTAATGAGAATATAATTGGAATAGCAGCAAGTATTACAAGGAATATACTACCCACTAATGTAAGTTTACCCATTGAATTACTAATATAATTACTAGTGTCTTCGCCAGGTCTTATACCAGGGATGTAACCTCCACGTTCATTTAAGTTCTTACTCATTTCATCTGGATTCATAACCATAAATGTATAAAAATATCCAAAGAATAATATTAATATTATATATAATACAAAACCTGTTGGTGTATTATAAAGGATATATTTATTTACAAAATCTATTGCATTTTGATTCTTAGTTAAAGCAACAATTGTTGCTGGTATAGTTGTAAGAATTGATGCAAATATTACAGGCATAACTCCAGCTGAATTTAACTTAATTGGTAAGAAACTATTTTGAGCTCCGTATGCACTTGTTGATTTATTAGCATATTGAATTGGAATTCTTCTTTCTGCTAATTGTATCCAAATAATTCCTACGACAATTAAGATATATACAAGGATAAATAAACAAAAGAAGAAAATACCCAATGCAGTCTCATATGTTCCGCTTGTTACAAAACCATAATAAGCACCAGTAAATATACTTGGCATACTAAGGATAATACCTGCCATAATTAACATTGATTGTCCATTACCAATACCTTTATTAGTAATTTGGTCACCCATCCATAAACAGAATGCTGTACCTGCAGTCATAACTAAAGCAGTTTTAAGTTGAACAAATACACTAGCACTACCCATATAAGCAATACATAATACATAAGCTTGGAAAAAACCAATTATAATACCCATATAACGATTTATCTTATTAATTTTTTGTCTTCCAGTATAGCCTTGATCTTTTAAATCTTTAAAGTAAGGAATAATGTCCATTTGTAATAATTGAGTAATAATAGATGCAGTAATATAAGGAGAAACCCCTAGTGCAAATATAGAAAAACTTCTAAGTCCACCACCACTCATAATATTAAAGATTTCTAAAAAACCTAAGTCTTGATAAATTTGTGTTGCCCAAGGGATGGTTACGGATGACCCTAAAGCAAACAAACCTAAACAAAATAATGTAATATATATTCTTTTTCTTAAATCCTTATTAGCTTTATTAAATAACTGTGAAAAGCCTCGGAACATCTAAATCACCTCAGCTTTGCCACCAATATTTTCAATTTTTGTAACAGCTTTAGTAGAGAATCTATTAGCTTTAACGGTTAACTTTTTAGTAAGTTCTCCATTACCTAATACTTTAACTCCATTAAGTTGTTTTTTAATTATTTTTCTTTCTTTTAATACTTCTGGAGTAACAACATCTCCATCATTAAAGAATTTATCTAAATCACTTAAATTAATAATAGCAAATTTAGTTTCAAATTGTTTATTATTAAAACCTCTAATAGGAATTCTTCTATATAATGGAGTTTGACCACCTTGGAACCAAGCTTTGATTGATGCGCCACTTCTTGATTTTTGACCATTTTCTCCACGAGTAGATGTTTTACCCATTCCAGATCCTGGACCTCTACCTACTCTTTTAGAGGCTTTCATTTCTTTAGTCTTTGGTAAATTTTCTAATCTCATATTATAATTCCTCAACTTTCTTGCCACGAAGTTCAGCTATATGTTCTGGAGTTCTTTGGCTCTTTAATGCTTCTAAAGTAGCTTTAGCAACATTAACTTGAGTATTTGCTCCTAGAGACTTAGCAACTATATCCTTAACTCCAGCTAGTTCTAATACTGCACGAGCAGCACCACCAGCAATGATTCCACGTCCTTCTTTAGCAGGTTTAACTAAAACTACAGCTCTACCCACTTTAGCTTCTGCTTCATGAGGAATAGTTCTTCCTTGACTAAGTGCAACTTTACATACGTTTTTATTAGCAGCTTGTAAAGCTTTTTTGATAGCTTCTGGAACCTCATTAGCTTTTCCACTACCAATACCAACTAAACCTTTACGGTTACCAACTGCAACAGTAGCACAGAAACGGAAATGTCTACCACCTGAAGTAACTTTTGTTACTCTAGTAATAGAAATAACTTTTTCTTCTAATAAATTTTTCTTTTCTTGTCTTTTATCGTCTTTTCTCATGCTACCCTCCTTAAAATTCTAGTCCAGCTTCTCTAGCAGCATCTGCTAAAGCTTCTACTCTACCATGATATTGATATCCACCACGGTCAAATACGACTTTTTTAATTTTTAATTTTTTGCATTTTTCAGCAACATCTTTTCCAACAGCTTTAGCTGCTTCAATATTACCTCCATTAGCAATTTTCAATTCTAAATTTGAAGAACTAGCAAGGGTAGTCTTAGTTACATCATCAATAACTTGAGCATAAATACCTTTATTAGATCTAAATACATTTAATCTTGGCACTTCTTTTGTACCACTAATAGTTTTACGAACTCTTGCATGACGTCTTACACGAGCCTTATTATTTGCTTCTTTTTTAATCATACTTTAACTCCTCCCTATGCCGCTTTCTTTCCTTCTTTACGACGAACTTTTTCACCTTTGTAACGAATACCTTTACCTTTATAAGGTTCTGGTTCTCTTACCTTACGAACATTAGCCGCAAATTCAGATACTTTTTGTTTATCAATACCATGAATAGTAATTTCTGTATTACTTTCACTAGTTACTGATAATTCTTTTGGTGCTTCCATAACAACTGGATGAGAATATCCAGCATTAATAGTAATTTTATTACCACTAACTTGGAATCTATAACCTACACCAACAGCTTCTAATCCTTTATCATATCCTTTAGAAACACCTGTTATCATATTACTAATTAATGAATTTGTAGTACCTTGCATTACATTTGCTTCTTTACTTGGTTTAATTTGTTTAGTTAAAACAACACCATCTTCTACTACAACACTAACAAGTTTACTTACTTCTAAATTAAGTTCACCCTTAGGTCCTTTAACTGTAACTAAAGTACCATCAACATTAACCGTTACACCGTCAGGAATAACTAATTTTCTTTCACCTATTCTACTCATAATAACTTACCATATATAGGCAAGAACTTCGCCTCCTAACCCTTTAGCTCTAGCTTCTTTATCAGTCATTAGACCTTCAGAAGTTGAGATTATAGCAATACCTAGTCCGTTTAGAACTCGAGGAATTTCATCCACTTTAGCATAAACTCTTAAACCAGATTTACTAATTCTTTTAAGTCCAACAATAACTCTTTCTTTTTTAGGACCATATTTTAATGTTAAAGTTAATTTATCGCCATTTGTATTTTTTTCATATACATAATCAGCGATATAACCTTCATTTTTAAGTATTTGTGCAATACCTAAAGTCATTTTAGTACCAATAACTTCAACAGTTGCATATCTCATTTGATTAGCATTACGAATACGAGTTAACATATCTGCTATTTTATCTTGTACAAACATAATTTTCCTCCTTCTACCAACTAGATTTCTTTACACCTGGTAATTTACCTTCATTTGCAAGTTCTCTAAAACAAATTCTGCAAATTCCATATTTTCTAAGTACTCCGTGAGGTCTTCCACAACGATTACATCTTGTGTAAGCACGAGTTGAAAATTTAGGTGCTCTTTGATTTTTAACAATCATACTTTTCTTTGCCATAGTGCCTCCTTAATTCTTGAAAGGCATTCCAAAGCCTTTTAATAAACTTTTAGCTTCTTCATTGCTCTTTGCAGTAGTAACGAATATAATATCCATTCCACGCACCTTTAACACTTCATCATATTCAATTTCTGGGAATATTAATTGTTCTTTAATTCCAATTGTATAATTTCCTTTTCCATCAAAAGCATGTCCTGAAACTCCACGGAAATCTCTAACACGAGGAAGCCCAATTTTAACTAATTTTTCAAAGAAATTATACATATTTTCACCTCTAAGTGTTACTTTAACACCAACAGGTTGACCTTCTCTTAATTTGAAACCAGCAATTGATTTACGAGCTTTTGTTACAACGCACTTTTGACCACTAATAGCTTCTAGATCTTTAACTGCTGCAGTAATAAATTTTTCATCTTTACTACCTTCTCCAACACCCATGTTGATAACAATTTTTTCTAACTTAGGAACAGCCATAATAGTAGTATAATTATGTTCTTTCATTAATTCAGGAACAATTTTTTCATCATATAATTTTCTAAAATTACTCATAACTACTTACTCACTTTCTTAGAAGTTTTAGCTTTCTTTTCCGCTTTTTCTTCTACTTTTTCTTTTGTTTTAGAAGCTTTAGCTTCTTTTTCATCAATAACCTTTACATTAGAAACATGTATAGGAGCTTCAATTTCAAATATTCCACCTTTGTCATTCATACTTGTTGGTTTACTATGTTTTTTAACAATATGTACACCTTCAACAACAACTCTAGCCTCAGTCTTTAATGTTTTAATAACTTTACCAGTTTTACCTTTATCAGCACCAGCAATTACTTTAACAGTATCTCCAACTTTTACTTTCATTTTTGCCTCCTATAATACTTCTGAAGCAAGAGAAACAATCTTCATATAATCTTTTTCTCTTAACTCTCTAGCAACAGGTCCTAAAACACGAGTACCAATTGGTGATTTATCATCTTTAATAAGTACACATGCATTATCATCAAATTTGATATAAGAACCATCGCTTCTTCTAACACCTTCAACGCTTCTAACGATTACGGCTTTAACAACTTTACCTTTTTTAACTGGACTGTTAGGAATAGCTTTTTTAACTGTTCCAACAACAACATCCCCGATATTACCATATTTAACTTTTGATCCACCAAGAACTCTAATAACTAAAAGTTCTCTAGCCCCAGAGTTATCGGCAACTTTAAGTCTACTTTCTTGCATTACCATAATAATACCTCCTAAAGGATAACAGCTTTAGTTAAAATTTCTACTAGTTCATATCTTTTAGTCTTAGATAATGGTCTAGTCATTCTAATCTTTACTGTATCTCCTACTTTTGCTGCGTTTTTTTCATCATGAGCAGCATATTTCTTTGAATATTTAACATTTTTCTTATACAAAGGATGACTTTTTGATGTTTCAACATTAACAGTTATAGTTTTGTTATTAGATGCACTAACAACTTTACCAATTAATTCTTGTTTCTTTTCTGTCATTATTTATTACCTCCATCAATTTCTCTTTCTTTAAGAATAGTTTTCATTCTTGCAACATCTCTTCTTAATACTTTAAGTTCAACTGGTTTTTCAAGTGTACCATTTGCGTGTTGCATTCTCTTTGTAAATAATTCTTCCTTTGTATCTTTGATTTTTTTAACTAAATCTTCTGTAGATAACTTTCTTAGTTCCTTAATTTCCAAGAGAATCACCATCCTTTACTTCTTCTTTTTTTACAAATTTTGTTTTAACAGATAATTTATGTGATGCAAGTCTTAATGCTTCACGAGCTATTTCTTCAGAAACACCACTTACCTCAAACATAATCTTACCATTTTTAACAACTGCTACCCATTCATCTACTGAACCTTTACCTTTACCTTGTCTAGTTTCTAGAGGTTTTTTGGTTCTAGGCATATGTGGGAATATGTTAATAAAAACTTTTCCGCCACGTTTCATATAACGTGTCATTGCAATACGAGCTGCTTCAATTTGACGAGCACTAATCCATCCGCCTTCTAAAGCTTGAAGTCCATATTCTCCAAAATGAAGTTCTGTATTACCTTTAGCTTTTCCATCATAACTTACTCTATGACTTTTACGATATTTAGTTCTTTTTGGCATCAACATGTTTATCAGCTCCCTTCAGATTTTTCTTTGCA
This sequence comes from uncultured Mycoplasmatota bacterium, assembly GCA_900544625.1. Lineage (GTDB taxonomy): Bacteria > Bacillota_I > Bacilli_A > RF39 > UBA660 > Onthocola_B. The sequence goes on along the minus strand of UQVR01000014.1, from coordinate 18,621 downwards.
GGAAGAATTTCGTCTTTATAAATCCAAACTTTAACCCCAATCTTACCATAAGTTGTATCAGCTTCAGCTATAGCATAATCAACATCAGCTCTTATAGTATGTAGAGGCACAGTTCCTTCAGTATATCCTTCAGTTCTAGCCATTTCAGCTCCGCCAAGTCTACCTGAAACTGCAGTTTTACATCCTTTAGCTCCAGCTTTCATTACATTTCTGATAGCTCTTTTTTGAGCTGATCTAAATGGTGCTCTTGCAGCTATTTGACTAGCTATATTTTGAGCAACAAGTGAAGCATTTAAATCTGGATTCTTTTCTTCAACTATATTAACAAAAATTTCTTCTCCAACTAATTTAGATAATTTCTTTCTTAGTTTTTCAATATCTTCGCCACCACGACCGATGATAACACCAGGTTTAGCAGTATAGATACTAACTTCACATTTATTTTTTCTTCTTTCAATAATAACACTTGCAATAGCAGCTTCTTTAAGATTCTTTTCTAAATATTCTCTGATTTTAATATCATTAATTAAATATTCTTGATAATTATCTTTAGAATACCATTTACTTTGCCAAGTTTTATTAACACCAAGTCTGTATCCTATAGGATTTACTTTTTGTCCCATTATTACTTAACTCCCTTCGCTTCATCAGTTACTTTGACAGTAATGTGACTACTTCTCTTATCATGGCGGTCTACATTTCCACGACTTGCAAATTTAATTCTTTTATAAACAGGTCCTGGATTAATGTAACATTCACTAATTCTAAGTTCAGATTCATTAGCACCATTATTATTAACAGCGTTTGCAACAGCTGAATTTAAAACTTTAAGAATTAATCTACTAGCTTTAGTATTAGTATTTTCTAATATACCTCTAGCAGTTTCAACATCTTTTCCTCTAATTAAGTCCATTGTCATTCTAGCAAGTCTTGGCTTAATTAAAGCATTTTTATGAATTGCGTATGCTTCCATGTTACCTCCTACTTATTACCTGCATGGCCTGTAAATTTACGAGTTTGTGAAAATTCTCCTAATTTATGTCCAACCATGTCTTCAGTTATATAAACTGGAATAAAATCTTTTCCATTATGAACAGCTATAGTATGACCAACAAAGTCAGGAAAAATAGTAGATCTTCTTGACCAAGTTTTAATAACTGTTTTCTTAGTTCCTTTATTCATTTCTTGAACCTTTTTCATAAGTGATTTTTCAACATAAGGTCCTTTTTTTAAACTTCTTGCCATTTTTCCTCCTATTTCTTAGCCTTTCTACTAACTATTAGCTTTTCACTTTTCTTTTTGCTCTTACGAGTCTTAACACCAAGTGCAGGTTTACCCCAAGGTGTCATTGGGCTCTTACGTCCGATAGGTGCACGACCTTCTCCACCACCATGAGGGTGATCGTTAGGGTTCATAACAGATCCACGGTTTGTAGGTCTAATACCCATATGACGTTTTCTACCAGCTTTACCTAAATTAACTAGTTTGTAATCTTCATTTCCAACAACCCCAATAGTTGCAATACAAGTTCCTAGAACAAGTCTTGTTTCCCCAGATTGTAAACGAAGCATTACATATTTACCTTCTCTACCTAGTATTTGAGCTCCAGCTCCAGCACTTCTACACATTTCAGCACCTTTACCAGGTTGTAGTTCAATACAATGAACCATTGTACCAACTGGAATATTTTTTAAAGGCAATGAATTACCAACTTTGATATCAGCAGATTCTCCATTTTCAATAATCATACCAACTTTTAATCCATTTGGTGCAATAATATATCTTTTTTCTCCATCTTTATAATTAATTAAAGCAATGTTAGCATTTCTATTTGGATCGTATTCGATTGTTGCAACACGTCCAGTAACACCAACTTTATTTCTTTTATAATCAATAACACGGTATTTTCTTTTAGCTCCACCACCAATGTGACGAACTGTCATTTTACCTTGATTATTTCTTCCACCAGTTTTACTCTTACTAGCTAAAAGCGATTTAGTAGGAGTTGAAGTTGTAATTTCTTCATTTGCTAGTGTACTCATTCCACGACGACTATTAGTCGTTGGTTTATAATGTTTTATAGCCATAATTTTTTCCTCCCTACTATATTTCTATTGAAGAGCCTTCAGCTAAAGTAACAATAGCTTTTTTATAAGTCTTAGTTCTTCCAGCATATTTTCCAACTCTTCTTCTTTTAGATTTTGTATTTAATGTATTAACACTAACTACACTAACTTTAAAAGCTTCTTCGATAGCTTTCTTAATTTCTAGTTTATCAGCATCTTTAGCTACTTTAAATGTATAAACACCATTTTGTCTTTCAGCCATAGATTTTTCAGTAATAACTGGTGCAATAATAATATCAGAATAATGTCTCATTATTTAAGCACCTCCTCTAATTTGTTTACTGCAACTTCATCCATAACAACTACATCAGCATTTACTAAATCATATACATTTACTTCTTCAGCATATATTACTAAACAATTTGGTAAATTTCTAGTTGCTAAATAAAGATTTGCAGCATCATCACTTGTAACAAATAACACTTTATCTTCTAATTTTAATGCATCTAACATTTTTAATGCATCTTTAGTTTTAGTGCTTTCCATATTGAAGTTATCAACCACTACTAAAGCTTTTTCTAATACTTTTTGAGATAAAGCACTCTTTAATGCAAGCACTCTTTCTTTCTTATTAATTTTGAAACTAAAGTCACGGTTACCAACACCAAATGGTACTCCGCCACCAACCCATTGAGTAGCTCTTATACTACCTTGACGAGCTCTACCAGTTCCTTTTTGTTTCCATGGTTTTCTTCCCCCACCAGAAACTTCGCTTCTATTTTTAGTTTTTCTTGTTCCTTGACGAGTAGCATCTAATTGTAAACGAATCATTTTCTTTAAAGCGTCATCATTTACTTCAATTTTAAAGATACTATCATTTAATGTTAAATCTTTTACTTTTTCACCATTAAGGTTCTTAACACTTATCTTTGTCATTTTAATTCCTTTCTAAGCAAGTATTACTTACTTTCTTCCTTAGTTTCTTCTTTAGTATCTTTTACTTCTTCTACCACTTCTGGAGTCTCAACAACTTCATCAACAACAGTTTCTTCTACAAAAGTTAAAATTTCTTTTGGATCTTCCTTTCTGCTATTTTTAACAGCAGTCTTAATTAATACTAAAGAATTTTTTGCACCTGGAACATTTCCACTAACTAAAATATAGTTTTCTGCATCGTTTACTTCGATGATTTCTAAGTTTTGAATAGTAACTGAATCAACACCCATGTGTCCAGCTAATTTTTTACCCTTCAAAACTCTTTTTGGTAACATAGTACCAAGTGAACCTGGTCTTCTGTGATAATGAGAACCATGAGTCATTGGTCCACGAGATTGGTTATGACGTTTAATAACACCTTGGAAACCTTTCCCTTTTGTTGTACCTGTTACATCAACAATTTCTCCAACGCTAAATACTGAAGCAGAAATTGTATCACCAATATTATAAGTTGATTCTACATCTCTTATTTCTTTTAAGTAGCGCTTAGGAGTAGTATTTGCTTTTTTAGCATTTCCCATTTCTGGTCTAGTTGCTTGTTTTTCTTTCTTTTCGAATACACCAAGTTGAATTGCGTTATAACCATTATTTTCAACAGTTTTAACTTGCATTACTACGTTAGGTTCAGTTTCAATAACTGTAACAGGAATTAACTTACCTTCCTTAGTAAATACTTGAGTCATTCCAACTTTGCGTCCTAAGATTCCTTTCATAATTTTCTTCCTTCCTTTTCTTATAATTTGATATTTACATCAACACCACTAGGTATGTCTAAGTGTTGTAATGCATCAACAGTTTCTTTGCTTGGGTTTTTAATATCGATAAGTCTCTTATGAGTTCTTCTTTCGAATTGTTCCCTTGCATCTTTATATTTGTGAACTGCTCTTAATACTGTAACTTTTTCAATTTCTGTTGGTAGTGGAACAGGTCCAGAAATTTCGCCGCCAGTTCTTTTAACAGTTTCAACAATTTTTCCAGCAGCAACATCAAGTAATTGATGATCATATGCTTTCAAATTAATTCTAACTTTATCTTTTGACATTATTTCATGTCCTCCTTTCGCCTATATCTAGTATAGACATACTCCGTACAAGTTCTCCAATCACGCTATTTTACTACCAACTCATCCTAGTGTATCGGTAACCTCGCACATCTCCGCAGTCATACGACTATAATTATAACATTAAATTCTATGAAAAATCAAGCAAAAAAGTGCAATTTTCAAAACTTTTTCATAAACAAAAAAAGTTCTTAATTATTTTTTTTGTTAAGAACTAGTTTTAAATCATTACATTTTATTTTTTCATCGCCCAAAAATTCTCTAACCTTATTATATATAGAAACATCTAAAGTTTCAACCAATCTCATTTTAAACATTCTTTGAAGAGTATAGTAATAGTAATTTATATCTCTAGTATTTTTATCATCGGGCTTTTTAGCAGCATACAAAACAACATCTTTTAAAGCTTCTACATTACCAGCAATTATTTCATCAATTAAGTTATATAATTTTGGTTTTACAATTTCAACATAATCAACTTGATATATTTCTCTATCCCCATAAAAATCCTCTTGAACACCAACTTGTTTAAATTCAAACTTATTATAAATTGTCAAAGGATTACGTCTAGGAATTCCATAACATAAATAACTTCCAGCTCTTTTGATACTACAATCCCTAAACAAATTTTCTTGTAATTCTTTTACTTTTTCCAAGTCAAAACTAATCTCATACTTTAAAATTTCATTTCCATCAACACTATAATAATACATAAAAAACCTCCTAATCTTTTATTATTAATGATTCAGTTCCTTCCATTTCTTTGGGTATTGCTATATCCATATAATCTAAAATCGTCGGTGCAACATTAACCAAAGTTCCTTCTTTTTTTATTTTAACTTTATCATCGCAAATTATAAATGGCACTTTACTAGTTGTATGAGTAGTACAAACACTACCATCTTCATTAATCATTGTATCAGCATTACCATGATCAGCCAAGATAATAACTTTATAAAAATTTTCTTCAGCTTTTTCAAGTATTTTTCCAAGGCAAATATCAACAGCGCTACAGGCATTTACTGCAGCTTCCATAACTCCCGTATGACCAACCATATCAGGATTAGCAAAATTAACTAAAATAAAATCATAATCATTTTTCATTGATAAAACTACTCTTTTAGTAACTTCAATACAACTCATCTCAGGTTTTAAATCATATGTAGCAACACTTGGTGATGGAATATGAAACTTATCACACCCCTTAATCTTGCCATCAACACCACCATCAAAGAAATATGTTACATGAGGAAACTTTTCACTTTCAGCAATTCTAGCCTGAGTAAAATCAAGTTCACTTAAATACAACCCTAGTGAATTTTTAACAGTTGTGGGTTCAATTAAATTATAAGTTTTAATTTTCTTATCAACAGGTAAAAAACTAAATATAAGAGTATCCTTCATATTAGAAACACTAAAGCCTTCAAAAGAACTCCAATTAGCAAAAGCAGATAATATTTGTTTTGCTCTATCAGCTCTATAATTCATCCACATAATAATATCACCATTTTTAATAGTGTTCTTACTACATATAATAGGCTTTATAAATTCATCTGTTATTCCCTTTTCATAACTACCTTCTATAGACTTTTCTATATTAATTGAGCTCAAGCCTTTACCTAATGTCACTAAATCATAATATGCTTTTGTTCTATCCCAATTTTCATCTCTATCCATTGCATAAAATCTACCACAAATACTTGTAATATCCCCAACACCATATTGTTTAATAACATCCTTTATAATATTAATATATTTCATTGCATCATGAACACCAGTATCCCTACCATCAGTTATTAAATGAAAATGAATTTTTTTAAAATCATTATTAACTAAAAATTTATACACATTAACAAAATCATCTACACCAGCATGAATATTACCATCACTACAAAGTCCCATAATATGTATATCTTTTTCTTTATTTTCAATCAATTTAATGACATTTTTATTTTCCATATCTGGTGATAGCAAAAAATCATTTACCAATACTTCATTTTGTTTAAGAAGTCTTCCAGCACCAATAGTCATATGACCAACTTCACTATTACCAGCTTGACCAGGCGCAAGGCCTACCGCTTCTTCACTAGCACCTAAAAGAGCATGAGGATATTTACTCCATAACTCATTAAAATTATTCATATGAGCTTGTTTAATAGCATTTCCTTTTTCTTCATCACGAATTCCAAAACCATCTAATATAATAGTTAATATCTTTTTCATGTTTCACCTTCAATAAAATAATAGCACAACAAAAATTAAATTTCAACAAAAAAGCTCTGCATAAAAACAGAACTTTAAGCAATTAATTCTTTAGTATTTAATTTAAATCTATCAGCTAAAGTTGATAAAAACTCAGAATTTGTTGGTCTACTTCTATCAAAATCCACACTATTTCCAAATATATCTTCCATAAGTTTAATATCTCCTCTTGTCCAACTTATTTCAATAGCATGTCTAATAGCTCTTTCAACTCTCGAAGATGTAGTTTGATATTTATTAGCAATCTTCGGATATATTTCTTTAGTAACTAATGATGTAACACCATCATTAGCATACAATAACATAACTCCTTCTCTTATATATTGGTAGCCTCTAACATGACTAGGTATACCTAAATCATGTAACAATGTACTTACTTCTATTTCTATCTTATTGGCTTTAACAAGATTCATTTCATCTTTATGGGAAACTAAATCCATAATTCTACTATTAACAATATCCATATCTACTGGTTTAAGCATAAAATAATTTGCTCCCAAAGCTTGAACCCTTCTCATAGTAAAATCGTCCTTAAAACTTGATAAAACCATTATTTTCTTATTTATATTATGATTTTTTAATTCTTCTAAAATTCTAATTCCATCAAATTGTGTTAGTATCAAATCTAACATTAACAGATCATATTGATCCGGATTTTGTAATAAATAATTTAAAGCGTCCTTTCCATTAGTAAAACCCCCGATAACAGAAATTATTTCACTATTTCTAAAGTACTCCTTAACACTTCTTATCACTGCTTCGTTATCATCTACGACAACCACCTTAACTTGTTTATTCATTGTGTTTCTTTTTCCTTTCAAAGTATAAATATTTCTTCCCTACATCTCCATTATAAGTCACTAAAAGTTAAAATGCTACAAAAACTTTTGTCGAATGTTGTCAACCGTTGTAAACTCTTGACATTTTTTACCGAAAATCATTTATTTTCAAAAAAAGAAGAATTACTTCTCCATTTCTAAAATCATATTTTTAACCTTATTAACATCCAATGATGATCCACCAACTAAAAAACCAGTTAAACCTTTAATACTAGATAACTCTTCAATATTTTCATCATTAACACTTCCACCATAAAGTATATCTAATTTAGTTTCATATTTTTCATAAATTATATCATTTATAAAACTTATATTTTCATTTATTTCCGATACTTCAGGAACTTTACCTGTACCAATCGCCCACACAGGTTCATAAGCAATCATAATATTTTTTAATTCTACATTATTTAATACTTCACTTATTTCTTTTTCAAGTATTTCAAATGTACTTCCATTTTCTTTTTCACTTAATGTTTCTCCAATACAATATATAACATTAAGATTATTTTCTATAGCGTTATTTATCTTATTTATAAAATCTATATTTATTTCATGTTTATATATTCTTCTTTCGCTATGTCCAATAATAACATATGTTGCCCCTAGACTCTTTACTTGACTAGCTTCAATTTCTCCAGTAATAGTTCTATCCGAAAAAGAACTAATATCTTGAACTCCCAACTCATAACCACACTTATCAAACAATGATAAGTATATAGAAGGTGGACATAAAACCAATTTAACTTTAGTTTCTATATTACCTAAACTATTATTATATTTTATTATTTCATCTTTAAGTAATTTATTTTTAAAATTACAAACTAGATACTTCATTTTATTCCATCCATTCTAATGCTTTTAATGTTCCATCTGCTATATATTCTAATGTTGCTCCACCACCACTAGATATAAAGTCAAAACTATCCTTAAACCCAAACTTAATACATGCTGATGCAGTATCTCCGCCGCCTACAATAACTTTCTTCCCAGAGTCCTTTAAAATCTTAAATAGATTACTTGTTCCTTCCATAAATCTTTCATCTTCAAATTTACCACAAGTTCCATTCACAAAAATTATTTCAGATTTATCAATATACTTTTTATATACTTCAATGCTCTTGTTACCAACATCATATATAATTCCATCATCAATTGTAAAATCAACCGGCAATACTATTTTACCTTTGTATTCGTCCATCAATTTCTTTAATTCATTTAATATTCCTTCATCACTAGTGGCAATACTATTACCTATATCGGCACCTTTTGCTTTTAAAAATGAGTTAGCAATACCACCACCCACTAGTAAATAATCACATCTTTCAATCAAAGATTTAATAATAGGTAGTTTATCATCAACTTTAGCCCCCCCCATAAATACCGTAAATGGATGTGGAGTATTATGAATTAATATATTTAAATGTTCTAACTCATCCATAACTAAAAAACCAATAGCATGAGGTAAGAATTTAGCTATACCAGCAGTGGATGCATGAGCTCTATGCATTGATCCAAAAGCATCATTAATATATACTTCACCTAGACTAGCCCAATATTCTGCTAAAGCTAAATCATTTCCACTTTCCTTCTTGTCATAAATATCCATAAATCTAGTATTTTCAAGTAATATTACTTCACCTAACCCACAATTATCAACAATATTTTTTACTTTATCACCATAACAATTATCTAAAAATTTTACATTTTTACCCAATAAATTAGCAAGTTCTTTTGCTACTATTTTCAAACTATTCTTAGCTTTATCTTCTTCACTCTTTATTCTTCCAAAATGACTTAATATTACTACTCTACAATTATTTTCTAACAAATAATTTATACTCCTTAAACTTTTCTTAATCTTAGAAGAATCTTTTATGATACCATTTTCCATAGGTACATTGTAATCAACCCTTATTACAACTTTCTTATTTTTTAAATCAATATCTTTTATTGTTTTCATAAACTAATCACCTATTATTATTTTAGCACTAATATACATCACTATTCAATTTTAATCATTAATATTTGACAAAAAGATGTAAAAATGATAATATAACTGCCTAAAGAAAGGGGTTTATATGTTAAAAGTTGATATAATAATCTCAAAAAGAAAAGTATATATAAATAATCTTGCTCATTACTATGAAAATAGTAATATTTTAAGATTGGTTTTTAAAAGTGAAGAAGAATATCTATCTTATATGCAATCATTAACATTAACAAACATTGCCTCATTAGAAAGTGTTGTATCTGAAAAAATAAATAAAGTCTTTACACCTTCAGAATTAAAAAAAGCAATTTTAGAAGCACCCCCTCACTTTGAATTAAAAACAATTGATGACTTACCAACTACTACAATAAAAAACAGAAGAAAAATATATTTAAATTTAACAAAGTTATCATTTAAAGAAACTTTTGCAATTTTAAAAAATTCATTAATACATGAAAATGTTATTTTCTTTGATAAATACAACGAGGGAAAAGAAATGTCATTAAAAAATCTATTAACAATGTATGAACAACTTTTAACTTGCATTAAAAAAGCAAAAGAAAAAGAATATTCGCCAGTGGAAAGTCTTTATTTTGCTTATAACATAGTAAAATCTAGAGTTTTTAAAGATGAAGATAAAAATGAAGATAAATGTAAAAGCAGAAGCCTATCTGAAGTTTTAAAATCAGATAAAATTGTATGTGCGGGTTTTGCAAATTATTTACTTTGTTTATGCGATTTATTAGAAATACCTGCAGAAAAAATCGTGTGGGTTCCTAAGCAAAAAGGAAAAGTTGGACATGAAACAATCGCTGTTTATTTAAATGATTCAAAATATAATATATTAGGGATATTTGCTATTGATCCAACCTGGGATTGCAAAGAAAATCAGAGAGATAAAAAATACAAAAATGACATAACGCACTTTTTAGTACCAATGAATATGGAAAAAGAAGAAAAAGAACAAGAAGAATTAAATACAAACTTAAATTGTTCATACTATGCTTTATTAAAAATATTCGAAGGACCAACAAACAAACTAATTATTGATAATGAAACAGAATTAGCATTTAAAGTAGCAGATAGAATATTTAGCTATTTAGGGCTACCACAAACTGATCAAAATTTACATGAATTATACGAAACCATTAAAGAACTTGGAAAAAGAAATATTTCTACAGAAACTTTAAGACAAATAATAACTGCTGTAGAACCAAAATCCAATGTAGATATGAAAAGAACATTAAAAACAAGTCCTTATGAATTTGCTGAAAAACAAAAAAGAAAACTAACACGCAAAAGATATTTTTTTAATTATTAAAGATCATACAAAAAAAACTCACACGAAGTGAGTATTTTTTAATTTTATACTATTAAACCAAATACACTTAATACAAATATATTTAGAATACCAATTAGAATTACTAATTTAATAGCCCATCTAAACCATGTTGAATATTCAACCTTAGCTAAAGCAAGACCACCCATTATAGCACCACATGTTGGCGAAATTAAATTTACTAAACCATTCGCAGCAACCATAGTCATTATTGTAACTTCAACACTATATCCAAGTTGTGCAGCTATAGGTGCAATAATTGGAGTAGATAAAGTTGCAAGTCCACTTGAAGATGGAACTAAGAACGATAATACAACATGTAATAAATAGTTAAGTGGAACGAATGCAAATTCTGGTAATTTAGACAAAGCATTCGCAGCATTATAAACTATATAATTATCTAAATGAGTTTGCATCATTAGTATACTAGCACCTCTTGCAATAGCAATAACTAGTATAACTCCAACCATATCTGCTGCCCCAGAAACAAATGCATCAACATATCCTTTTTCACCTGTTCCATTAATTATAGCAATAATAATTGATAAAATTAAGAACCATAATGCAGAATCGTAGAAATACCATTCACCTAATGGCGATCCAGTTAAGTATTTACTCCAACCTTCAAATAATGTAACATTAAATTCACCCCAAGGAATAAATCCAATAATCATTACAACGAAAGCTAAAGCAAAAACGATTAATGTTGCTTTTTGTTTTCCAGTTAGTTTAGGTTCTTCTTTATGACTTTCAGCATATTTACCAAATTCTTTTTCAGCATTTTTTTGTTCTCTTAGTGATAAGAAAGTAGAACCTTTATCCTTTTGAACTTTTTTAGCATAATTCATAACAAATATAATTGAAAGTATTAATGAAGTTAGCCATATAAACATCGCAATTAAAATTACAAAACCATTATCAGCAGTAATTTCTTTTGGAAGAGAACTAAGTGCAACACCAGTTGCAAATGGGTTAACTGTAGAACCTAAACAACCTGTTCCAGCACCCAATAATACAATAGCAGAACCAACTAAAGGATCCATTCCTGCAGCCATCATTGTAGCAGCAAGTAAAACATAGAATCCAACAGTTTCTTCTAACATACCATATGTAGTTCCACAAATAGAAAAGATAGTCATTAATATTGGAATTAACCAAATTTCTTTACCCTTCAATTTATGAACTAAAACTTTAATACCTGTTTCTAACGCTCCCGTTTGATTAACAACCGCAAGCATTCCACCAAGTATCATAATGAAAATACCAACATCAACAGCATTTTCAAAACCACTAATCGGAGCCATTAATACTTGAGATAATGTTGCTCCTACTGTACCACTCCCATCAACTAATGTATCACCTACAAATTTAGCGTTTGGAAGTAAATGTGATAATATCCCAAGACCAAATATAAGTATTAGAATAATTGAAAAAGACGATAACATTGTTTTTGCCTTTTTCTTAACATTTGCCATTTATTTTTCCTCCTTTATTACCGTACCTGTTTTTCCTAATATTGCATCCTCTGCTTTTTCTAAAGAACTTATTATTGCAACACGATTAGAATTTTTTACAAAATCCAAGCATGCTTCAACTTTTGGTAACATACTTCCTTTTGCAAATTCTTCTTTTTTGATATAAGTTAATGCTTCATCAACACTTAATTCATCCAAATCAATTTGAAAATCAGTATTATAATGAATTGAAACCTTATCAACAGCAGTTAAGATTAATAACTTATCCGCACCGATTAATTTACCAAGAAGAGATGCTGTTCTATCTTTATCAATAACAGCTTCAACTCCTTTTAAGTTATTCCCATCATTAATAACAGGAATACCTCCACCACCTGCAGCAATTACAAGTGAACTTTGTTGAATTAAGTTCTTTATAGCTTCCGCTTCAACAATATCTATTGGCATCGGAGATGGCACAACTCTTCGATACCCTCGTCCTGAATCTTCTACAAAAGTATAACCTTTTTCTTGTTCTTGTTTTAAAGCCTCTTCCTTACTATAAAACATTCCAATAGGTTTAGTTGGATTAGAAAAAGCACTATCTTTTGCATCCACCAGAACTTGTGTTATTAAAGTTACGCATGATTTAACAATGCCTTCTTTCTTTAATTCATTTTGAATACATTGTTGTAAACCGTAACCAATATAACCTTGACTCATGCTCCCACACTCAGGAAATGGCATAAATGGAGTATTAGCCTCTCCTTTAGAAGAATACTCCATTGCCAAAGCTATTTGTCCTACTTGAGGACCATTCCCATGAGTAAGAACAATTTCTTCACCATTTTTAACAAGACTAACAATAATCTTTGCTACATTTTTTAGTAAATTCATTTGTTCTTCTGGATTTTTTCCTAAAGCATTACCACCTAAGGCAATTACTATTTTACTCATTATCTTCCCTCATAGTTGCATAAACTACAGCTTTAATAGTATGCAATCTATTTTCTGCTTGATCAAATACTTTGGATTTAGCTGAATTAAATACCTCATCAGTTACTTCCATTTCTTTTAAACCAAATTTATTATATATATCTTTACCAATTGTTGTATTTAAATCATGGAAAGATGGTAGGCAATGTAAGAATATAGCATCGCCTCTTGCATTATTCATAACATCCATATTTACTTGATAATCTTTTAGAAGATTAATTCTTTCATTCCACACTTCATCAGGTTCTCCCATAGACACCCAAACATCAGTATATATTACATCTGCATCGCGTGTTGCATCTATTACATTTTCATTCATAGATATGGAACCGCCATTTTCATGAGCAATTTCCATACATCTATTTACTAATTCTTCATCTGGCCATAAACTCTTCGGACCACATGCTACAAAATGCATACCCATTTTAGCACATACAACCATTAATGAATTAGCTACATTATTTCTAGCATCACCCATAAAAACAAGTTTAATACCTTTTAAATGTCCAAAATTTTCTTCAACTGTTAAGACATCTGCAAGCATTTGTGTTGGATGGAATTCTGTAGTTAAACCATTCCAAACTGGAACGCCAGCATTTTCGGCAAGTTCTTCAACAATTTTTTGATCAAATCCACGATATTCAATACCATCATACATCCTACCAAGAACTTTCGCAGTATCACTAATAGATTCTTTTTTACCCATTTGTGAAGCTCCGGGGTCAAGGTAAGTAACACCCATACCTAAATCCATTCCAGCAACTTCAAATGCACATCTAGTTCTAGTTGAAGTCTTTTCAAATAACAACACAATATTTTTACCTTTTAAATATTTATGTTCTATGCCATTTCTTTTTTTATCTTTTAATTCTTTAGATAAATCTAATAAATATCTAATTTCTTCTGGTGTATAATCAAGTAATGTCAAGAAATTTCTTCCTCTTAAATCAGGTTGCTTTCTTAAATCAACTTTAATAAAATCTTCTATTCTTAAAAGAGGTATCTCTTCATCTTTTTTTGGATCTAATTCTTCAATGTCTTCACGAATTAAAGGCATACTCATACATCTAGGACCACCTCTACCACGAGATAATTCAGCACTACTAACTTCAATTACATGGATTCCATGTTCTCTTAGAATATTATTAGTAATATTATTTCTATCATAAACAACAACCACTCCAGGAGCAATACATAATGTATTAGTTCCATCATTCCATTGTTCTCTTTCTGAAGAAATCTTTTCTCCACCAGCACATGGAATTAAAGTTATTTCTCTACCTAAATATTTTTCCAAAATAGTTTCTAAAGAACCATTTACTTCAACAACATTTAAATCTTCATCAGAATCTGGAATATCACCTTCAGTTATTTCAAAAACTTGTAATGTATCCATAATACCTGGATGATATGTAAATTTATCATAATCAATTTGAGTAAATACTGTATCTAAATGCATGAAAGCACGAGATTCAGGTATATTAAATGCTAAAATTGTATCAATTTTACAATTTGGATCGTTAAAACAATTCTTAGCAAGCTCATCAATCGCTGCAGCTTCAGTTCTTTGCGAAATGCCAACAGCAAGTGTATGACTATTTAAATTAAGTACATCCCCACCTTCAATATGATATGGTAAATATCTATCATAATATTTATATAACTTATCTTTAAAATCAGGATGATAATTAAATATATATTCAGCATAAATTGTTTCTCTATTTCTTGTAACTGAATACATTTTATTTAAAATGACACCATTACCAGCACTTGCAAATGGGTCTCTAGTAAAATAAAGATTTGGCATAGGATCTGCTAAAAACTCAGATTCTTCACTAACTAAATCCACTAAAGATTTCTCAACTTCTCTTTTAGCTCTACTAATTTCTTCAATCTTTATACCTTCCATAGTTTTTAATACAAGTTCTTTTTTATTGTTAAAACTCTTTAAATAATCAAAAACTAAATTTTTATATTTTGGCGTAGTAATACCAGCCTCATAGATAAATTGCCTAATAAATTTATCTTCAATTTCACCACTTATTTCAAGTACACTTGCCATTAAATCTTCTAAATAAACAACTTCAATACCATTTTCTTTTAAGACTCTAGCAAACTCATCATGTTCTGCTTGAGCATCAGGCAAAAATGGAATATCATCAAATAATAATCTACTTAATGAATCTGGTGTTAAATTCAAAAGTTCATTTCCAGGTCTATGCAAAAGCACTTTTTTAAGTGGACCAATTTCACTTCTTACATTAATTGCATTCATCAAAATCCTCTCCTTATTCTCTACTAAATTATAACAAACTTCATATTTAATTGCAATTTTATTTTTTAACTTTTTGTAAAAATGCTTTTATTCTATCATTTTTATTATTAAAAAACTCTTTATTACTTCCATCAAATATTATTTTTCCGTTTTCTAAAAACAATATTCTATTAGCAATACTTTTAACAAAACTTATTTCATGAGAAACTATAATCATTGTTTTGTTTTCACTAGCAACCATTTTAATTAAATCCAATACTTCACCAATCATCTCTGGATCAAGTGCACTCGTAGGTTCATCAAATAAAATGATATCTGGATCCATCATTAGGGTTCTAATAATAGCAACTCTTTGCTTTTGCCCTCCGGATAAACTTGATGGATAGCTTAATGCTTTATCTTTTAAACCGATTTTCTCTAAAAGCATTATGGCTTTTCTTTTTGCGCTACCTTCTCCCATAACTTTAAGTTTTACCGGTGCCAGCATCAAATTATCCAAAACACTTAGATGATTAAACAAATTAAATTGTTGAAAAACCATTCCTATTTTTTCACGTACTAAAGATAAATTTGTTTTTTTATCTACTAAGTTAGTACCTTCAAAAACTATTTTACCACTACTTGGTGTCTCTATCATATTTAGGCATCTAAGCAAAGTACTCTTGCCACTTCCAGAAGGTCCCACAATTGCTATAATATCTCCAGTATTAACATCAAAACTTATATCTTTTAAAACTGTATTTTTTCCAAAACTTTTTTTCAAATTTTTAACACTTAGCATCTAACTTTACCTCCATTTTATTAACTAATTTAGTTAATCCTAGAGTAATAACTAAATATATTAATGCAATAATTATTAAAGGAAAGAAATAATCATAGGTCCTAGATGCAATAATATCACTTGCTTTTGTAAGTTCCATAATACCTATATAAGCTCCTGCCGATGTTTCTTTAATTAATGTAATAAACTCATTTCCTAAAGCTGGCATAACATTTCTAATTCCTTGAGGCATTATGATGTATCTCATAACTTTTCTATAACTAAGACCTAAAGATAATCCAGCTTCCATTTGACCTTTATCAATCGAATTAATACCAGACCTAATAATTTCAGATACATATGCTCCAGAATTAAGCCCAAAAGCAACTATACCCACAATAACTATACTAATATCAACAGACTTAAATATAACATAATAAATTATCATTAATTGTAACAATACTGGTGTTCCTCTTATAACATTTACATACCATGTAACTACTTTATTTAATATCTTTAATTTACCATTTGTATCATGATTATGTCTTATTATTGCTATTAAAATACCAATAAAAACACCAATTAAACATGCAAATAAGGCAATAATTAAAGTATTAAATAATCCTTCAAAAATATATTTATATCTTCCATCATAAATAATGCTTTCATAAAAACTATTATAAATATCTTTAAACATATAAACCTCTATTTTTCTGTATGTTTTATAATAAAACTATTTATTTTACCTTCATCTTTTAACTTTTGTAAAACAGTATTTATTGCATCTAATAATTCTTTATTTCCTTTTTTAACAATCATTCCATAAGAATCATTAGTTAAAGCCCCATCAAGAATTTTAATTCCATTATTAGTTGATACAATTTCTTTCGCAGGAAGCTCATCCATAACAACACAATCAACTTTACCTGCCTTTAAATCTTCAATTGCTGCTAAATACTTCTTTTGTCTTACAATACTTGCATTCTTAAAATTATCTGTAACATATGTATCTGCAATACTTCCAAGTTGAACAGCTATTTTTTTATTACTTATGCTATTTACATTATTAATGTTACTATTATTACTTACAATAACTACTTGTTTACTTACAGAATAATTAATAGAAAAATCTACATTCTTAGCTCTATCTTCACTATAACTAATGCCAGCAGCACCAAAATCAGCTTTACCTGTTTTTACTTCATTAATTATTGAATCAAAAGCAATATCTTTTACTACTAAAGTTTTACCTAAATATTTAGCAATTTCTTTTGCTATATCTACATCTACTCCTACAACTTCACCACCATCATAATATTCATATGGAGCAAATCCAGCTTCTGTAACCATTATAAGTTCATTCGTATTTTTCTTACACCCACCAAGAGCAATTAATGCTATTAATATTATTATAACTTTTTTCATATCACACCTCTATCTTAAATTTATTATAGCATTTATTTTTTCTAATTAAAAGAAAAAAGACCTCATTTAGCGAAAAAAAGCAAATTTTTTTTCGCTAAAGAAATTTAATATAATACCTCTCTTTGGCAGTTGAAGATAGGATAGAAAATTACATAATACAATAACTATATGTATAAAAAACTACAACAAAAAAATAAAAACAGTTAAGCTTTTATTATAAAAAAGTAAAAGTTTGCATTTTTTTACTGAAAAAAGAAAAAACTACTGAATTTGGCAAACAATTTCACTCATTTTTTGCTATAATATATTTAGTAACGGGAGATGAGTTTAAAAATGACTTTTACTGAAGCCATAATAGAAAGAATTAATGAACTTTGTATGATGAATCATATAACTACAAATAAGTTGTCTGAGCTTTCCACTGTTCCAGCAACAACGCTTTATGCGTTGCTTTATGATAAAGTAGAAAACCCAAGTTCTAAAAACATTTATAAATTTTGTAAAGTTTTTGGAATAACAATGAAAGAGTTTTATGACACTGAAATATTCAATAAAATGGATTTTATAGAATAAATAAAGCTTGGTGACAATCACTTTGATTGTTTTTTTTATTAAAAAGGTATCAATAAAAATATAGTTAAATCTTTTTTTGATACTTATTAAAATTTGTTTAGTTTATAATCTCTGATATGTATAAGGATTGTTAATTGTACCATTTACTTAACAAAAAAAAGAAATCTAATTAACTAGATTCCTTATCTCATAGAAAAACTGTTATTTATAGTTAATATACTATACATAAAAAGAACATCTTGATTATTAAATATTATATAATTATTCAAAATTCTTGAAGAAACATATCTAATATCAATAACAGTAATCTTCTTATAACCCTCCATTAATAAAGGAATTAAACTACTGCCATAAGAATCACGAAAAACAATTAACTCTCTATTACTATTTGAAGTAGGATTAACAATATCTATAATCGAAGATGCTCCTGATAAATATATATCATATTTATCTAATGATTTTAGTTTGTCAAAATCATATATTTTTGTATATTGTTTAGTTTCATAATTATACACACTACTATGATCAATTGATGGATTAGATATTGTTTTTATAGTATCAATATCTTTGGTTACTGATAATCTAC
>UQVR01000013.1 GCA_900544625.1 uncultured Mycoplasmatota bacterium | reverse complement strand
TAAAAAATTATGCAGTGGCAAGAAGGACAGCAGTAAATTATGCTAGAAAAATGTCTGTCGTGGCTCGCGGAAGAGTGCGAGGCGGGGCAGCTGGCAGCAAAAAAGTTATCAACATTGGCATTCAGAAATGATGTAAGTCCAATATAATAAGAAGAGGGTAATCTTATGGTAATTTCGCGCAATTCCGACAATACGAATAATGCGTTCAATGTGAATAGCACTGGCAATGTCAACAACAACAATGTGACTAATAGCTATGCGGTTCGCCCGTAGACCTTTATAGTTCTAGTGATTATAAGATTAAGGTTTTATAGTGAATGAGATAAAGGACAAAGATTATCCTAGGGCATAATGCTCTAAATAGGAAATGCGGATGGGTTTTGCATACGTGCAATCCCTGTAAACCGTATTAATATGTTTACTTGTTTAAATTTTGTAGGGAGATTTTAAATAAGTTGTCTTATAGTTCCTACTAATTAAGTGCTTAATATTGTAGGAGAATGTTTGGTTGTAGGTTTGTGGAGAGATTAGGTTTCCGCTTATAAAGGTAGTAAAGGAGTTGTTTTTTAGTGGATAAGAATAAAGTGATTATGTATAAATCAGGGAAGTTTTATAATGCTTATGGAGATAATGGTATAATACTCCATAAGCTTTTAGGTTATAAATTTGTTAGTTATAAAAATAGTGCAGGTTTTCCTGAGAATGCAATAGGTAAAGTAAAAGCAGTACTCGAAAAAGAAAGAATATCATATGTAATTTATGAAAAAAATACTTTTGTAAGTGATTATAAAGGTGTAGGTAAAAATTATAATAAAATATTAAAAGAGTCTTTAAAAAATTTAGAAATGGAAGAAAGACTTAGTAGATTACAAAGTAAGATAGATAATTTTACATTAGATGATTTAGAAAAAGTAATCGAGGGTATTGAAGATGGAACAGTTGAAGAATGAGAAGTTTTTAATAATTAAAAATGTTAAAAAGTTTATTTTGGGTTTAGAAAGTTTACTTGTTACATTTCCTAAGAAAGATACATTTAGTAAAGATAGAGTATATAATGATGCTTTGGAATTAATAGAATATATTACTTTAGCTAATTATGAAAAAAGAAAAGATATGAAAGTAACATATCAAATAAAGGCTTTAGGTAAAATTAATAAATTAGATTTTTATTTAGAAAGAGCATATAAATTAAAGTATATTAGTGAGCGTCAATTAATAAAAAATGTAAATGAACTAGCAAAAATAAATAAAATGATTTATGCATGGTGTAAAAATGAAGGATAATTTAAATGTTAGTAATTTACTTAGAATATATGAAACTGAAATAAGTAAGAATGTTAAGAATAAGAAAAAGTTATATGATTTTGAAGTAAATAAAATGCAGTATGTAGAAGATATTATAAGTATGTTAAATAACTGTATAGTAGGTCATAAACATTATAATATATTTTTAATATTTGAACCAAAATGTAGATTAGTTATGAGTTTATCTGTTAAAGATAAAGTAATAAATCATTTTGTAACTAGATATATTCTTGAAGCAAAATTAAGTAAGTATTTAGATTGTAGAAATGTTGCTACTAGAAAATGTATGGGTACTGATTATGCTATAAGAAAAGTAATTAAGTATATTAATATATTAAAAAGAAAATATAAGACATTTTATGTGTTAAAATTAGATATTAGTAAGTATTTTTATAGTATTGATCATGAGGTATTAAAGAGCTTGTTAGTAGATAAATTAGATATGTATGAATATAAAATTGTTAGTGATATAATTGATACTACAAATAAAGAATATGTTAATAAAACTATAAATAGGTTAAAAGAAGATAGAGATATACCAAATTATTTATATGGAAAAGGGCTACCTATTGGTAATATGACAAGTCAATTTTTATCAATATATTATTTATATAAGCTGGATTATTTTATTGTTCATGATTTAGGTTTAAAATATTATATAAGATATATGGATGATTTTATTATATTAGATAGTGATTTAGAAAAGTTAAAGAAAGCTAGAGAAATAATAGTTGAAAAATTAGAAATGGAATATAAATTAAAAGTAAATGGTAAGAAGACATGGATAAATAATATGAAGTATGGTTTTAGTTTTTTAGGTTATACATATAAAGTAATAAATGATAAAACTATTATAAGAATAAAAAGAAGTAATATAGAAAAGATTAAGAAAAGAGTAAAAGAAGTAAGATATTTATTTGATAATGATAAAATAAGTCATTATAATGCTTTTTGTAGTATTATGACATATTCAAATTGTTATAAATTTAGTGATAATAACAAAATCTATAGAGTGATAGATAGATATTGGTATAATGAAAAATAAGTATTATTTTTTTAAAAGATTATATAAAGATTTTGTTGTTATCTTTGAAGATAAGAATGGTAAGAAGAAAAGTTGTGGTGTTGATGTTAATCTTATAAAATATATTAAAAATGAAGATATTAGTTATGTTATAGTAAGTAATGATTTTGTGGTTAATGTTGTTTCTAGATGTAATAATAAATATTATGAATATTTGATTAAAGAATGGATAAAATCACCTTGGTAGGTGATTTTATTCGTTCTTTAACAAAGTAGGTTTTTACTCAATTTCTTTAAAATAGTTATATTTCAATGTTAAATCATTTTTCTTGACTAGGTAATTTACATAATAATTTTTTTGTTCTAGTAAGTCTGGTTTAATGTATCTGTTGTTAGTAACTAAACCTCCATCAACATAAACATTGCCATCATACCATGAGTAATCACTAAAGAATACTAACTTTTGATAATTATTATTTAAAGCATCTTCTCCGATGTAATAGTTTGGATTATAATCTATTCCAAATAAATTTAGAACTGTTGGTAAAATATTTAATTGTGATGTAACTGTTTTAATTGTTTTCTTATCTTTATTGTTTGTGTAAATAAAGAATGGTGTATGATTTATTAAATTATTACTCGTATTTTTATATTTATCTAGGATTGTTTTATCTGATAAAGTATAAAGATAATGGTCGGTGAAAACCACTATTGTGGTTTTATCTAGAAGTTCTCTTTCTTTTAACTCTTTAAGTAATAATTCAATCATATAATCAGTTTCTTTTGCTTGTCTTCTTGCACAATCTTCTTCGGTTAAATCATAACTTGTATTTTCAGCATCTTTACTATCTAAGTCAAGTAACATTTTACAATTTCCTTTTTCAGGATTAAAAGGCATATGATTTGTATAAGTAATTATATAATCAACAAATTTTTCACTGCTAAACATTTTATCTTTAAATTCTTCATTTAAAAGTAATTCTCTATCTAAATAATATGAATTATCTTTATATGTATTTTGATCTACTAAACCATAATAGTTATCATAACCCCAGTTTTTGTAATTTGTACCTCTTGAATAATATTCTTTAGTATTCATATGGAAGGCATTTACTGTATAACCTTGTTCTTTAAATAAATGTGCTAAGCTATATGGAAATGAATTCTTATTAAATGTATAAGCATTTTGAGTATATGAAAGTGGAGTAATGAATCCTGTATTTACTGCAAATTCTGAATTAAATGTTGATCCCCCACCATTATAATATGAATAATGATTAGTAAAATTAATACTGTTTTTCATTAGATTATAAATTGTTGGAGTATCATTTTTATTAACTAACCATGAATCTAAACCTTCAAGTTGAATCATTATTAGATTATTATCTTTGTATTTTCCTGTATATTTATTTTTGTTTAGTTCAATTTCTTTAGAATATTCTTCTTTTAAAAATTTAATGTCTTCTTCATTTGTTGTATTTTTATTTTTCAAAAATGTTATATAAAAGTTTCTTGCTGTGTATTCATATATACCTGATACAGTCATTGATTTATTATTATCATTAAAACTATTGTAAATATTTCTAGGATTTCTCCATGTACTCCATGTTAATTCTTCATTGGCTTTTCCTAAGAATAATGGAGTGATGGTATGTAAAACAATGAATACTATAAATGGATATAAGAATCTCTTGTAATTTCTTTTTTCATTATTGGGATAAACTTTGAAAGCAAGGATGAATGTAATAAATATTGGAATTAAAAATAAGTAAACTGATACGTCACAATTTTTAATTGAATCAAGTAAATATTCTGAACCTTCACCTGCAAGTAAAACCATACTGAAATCAAAAAATACACCAGTCATAGAAAAGTAAACATTGTTTACTAAATATATTGCTAATGATAAAACAAATATTATTGAATAAATAATTTTTCCAATTTTTTTCTTTGGATATAAAGATATACCTAATAATAGTGTAATCCAGATAATAGTAAAGAGATTTGGAACTGGTTTTAATAAACCATAAAATTTAACTTTATACCTTGTGAATAAATCTATAAGAATAAAAGGTAAAGCTAATAATAATATATAGTAATATTTTTTTATGAAAATAATTATTGAATTTAATGTTTTTTTTCTATCAAATTTTTTTTCTTTTTTTTTCTTTTTTTCAGATTTTTTCAAACTAATCACCACATGAAAATTATACTATAATTAGACTTTTTTGTAAATATGGCTTTAAAAACTAATAAATTGATAGTATACTTATAATGAGGGTAGTAGTTATGTGGATAGTAAAAACAATTAATAGAGATAATATAACAGATATTGTTGAATATGTACAAGAAATAAGTAAAATAAATGATAGAGATATAACCTTGTCTTTAAATTCTAGTTTAGGATTTGCAGAAACATTTCTTTATTTATACGAAATAATGAGAGTACTATTAGAAAAAGGTATACTTGTAAAAAAAGGCCCTCAGATAATAGGAAATGTAGTTTTGATAAATGAAAATGTTTATAAATTAAAAGATTTTTCTTTAGAAGATGCAGTATGGTGGTTAGTGCATAGTAATATGTTACAAGAATCTTTTGAGTCTATTTTAGTTGATAATAATTTAATAACAATAAATGATTTTGTGTTAAAAAGAGGTTGATAAAATGAATGCGGAGATACTAGTTAATTTAAATAAGAAGAGAGACTTTTATAATAAGTTTTCTAATTTAAAAATAAATGATAAATTAAGTGAATACATTTATAATGAATCTTTAGAGGGTGATTATAATAATAAAGTTATAATTAATATAACTTGTAAAGAAAAGATAAGTGATGAAGAAAAGCAAGATATGATTGATATAATAAGAAAAAGTTATGGTATTCAAGTAAAAGATTTATTATGTACTTACGAAAAAGAACAAGATAGAAAAGCAATTCTTTTAGCACTTGGTATTGCTTTAATAATTATTTATTACACTGGTTTTGTTAGTATTTTAAAAGAAGTTATTTTAATGTCAGGATGGCTTACAATTTGTAGTTCTGTTTATGGTCTTATTTTTTCTTCAACACAAAGTTTTGTTAAAATTAAAAGACTTAAAAATTTATCTAAAGCAAGAATTTATTTTAATTAAACAATATAATTTTGACAAAAATTACTTTTTTTGATAGAATTTACTCGTAGTAAATCAATTGGTCATTCGCGTTTTACTATCGGATAAACTTATATGTTTAAAGGAATAATGAAGAGCCTTAAGAATCTCCTCATGAATGGCAAAAAATATACACAATTATTTTGTGGTTGTTTTTTGTTGTATATTCATGAAAGGAGGTTTTTTTTATACACCCACAACAAGAGAGAAAGGATGATATATAAATGAAAACAAATGAACATGATTATTATAGTAACTTAGCTAATTGGTCTTTTGATGATATTGATTATTTTACTGAATCATTTACAAATTGGGTTTATGAAAAAGAAATAAGAAAAAGAGTTCAAAAGAATTTTAGAGTGTTGGATTTAGGTACTGCAGCTGGAGAAAAAGTTCTTAAATATTTTCCTGAATGTGCAGAAATCTTGGGAACAGATTTTTCTAGTGCAATGATTGAAGCCGCTAATAGAAATTTGGAAAGTAGTGGAAGAAAAAATGTTTCGTTCAGAGTTATGGATAATTTAAATATGGACACTCCTGATAATTACTTTGATGTTGTTACTGCTCGTCATACAACTATAGATCCTATTCAAATTTTTCGAACATTAAAAGATAATGGGCAATTAATTTTAAGGGGAGTTGATAAATTAGATTGTTGGGCCTTAAAAAGACTCTTTGGAAGAGGACAAGCATTAAATGATCCAAAACCTATAAGTTTAATAGATTATGAAAGAGTTATGGATGCTGGATTTAGAAGTGTAGAGTTAATTCCATTACATGATGTTGAATATTATAAGACAAAGGAAGATTTATATGCTTTACTTCAAAAAACACCAATATTAGATTCATTATCTGAAGAAAAAAATCAACAATATGAAAGAAAAACAATTGAAACAGATTTATTTTCACAATATGTTGATGAAAATGAAACATCAAAAGGAATAAAATTAGTAAGAAGATATTATGGTATAGTTGCTAAAAAGTAAAAAAAACCAAATTGATTAAAAAATCAATTTGGTTTTAAAATTATTAAATGATTTCTTTAGATAATTGATTATAAGAATCCATTATCTTTTTGTAAGGGATATTATTCTTTTGATAATATCCTTTATTTACACATTCTTCATAAATATCTTTTGTTATTTTATTAATACTTTTAAACATTTTAAAATATAAATCATAAATATTTTTATTACTTGCTTCATTTAAAGCATATACTAAATTTACTGATATATTTTTTTCAGTTGTTAACATTTCTAATAAATAATCTTTATCACTCATTATTATTCTCCTTTAACATAGATAATATCTCATTGCAATTATCTTCATGTAATTTAATTAACTTTTCTATTAATTTAGATGTATTATCTGTAGTGAATTCTTCATATACTTTATATTTTTTTAAAGCAATTAAGTTCCAATTGAAGGCATCATTTAAATATAATAAATCTTTTTCTGTCATACATACCACCTTTCATTATTATTATGGCATTAATATTTTAAAATATATTGTTAATAATTGGTATAAATGTTAAAATAAATTTTAAAAGTGATGAATTAGTCACTTTAGAGTCATAATAAAATAATATGATTTTAATGGGTGATGAAAATGGATATATTAAGAGTTGAAAATTTAGTTAAAACTTATAAGAATGGTAATACAACGATTAATGCTGTAGATCATGTAAGTTTTAGTGTGGAAAAAGGAGATTTTGTTGCTATTGTTGGGGCCAGTGGTAGTGGGAAATCTACACTTTTACATTTACTTGGAGGTGTTGATAGACCTACGAGTGGTAAAGTATTTATTGATAATGTAGATATTTATAGTATGAATAATGATGCTTTAGCTATATTTAGAAGAAGACAAGTAGGATTAATTTATCAATTTTATAATTTAATACCAATTTTAAATGTTGAAGAAAATATAGTTCTTCCTTGTAAGTTAGATGGTAAAAATGTAAGTAAGGATAGACTTAATGAAATTATTGATACTTTAGGTTTAAGTACTAGAAGAAAACATTTGCCCAATGAATTATCTGGAGGTCAACAACAAAGAGTTTCAATTGGAAGAGCTATTATTAATAATCCAGCATTAGTTTTAGCGGATGAACCAACAGGAAATTTGGATTCTAAGGCTAGTGATGAAATTGTAGCATTATTAAAAGAATCAAATAAAAAATATAATCAAACTATTATTGTTATTACACATGATCCTGATATTGCAAGTGTTGCAAATAGAGTTATTACTATTGAAGATGGAAAAATAGTTAGTGATGTAAGGAATTAATTATGAATGTATTAAATAATTTAACTATTAAAAATTTAAAATTAAATAAAAAAAGAACAATAGTAACAATAATAGGTATTATGCTTTCTGTTGCATTAATATGCGCAGTGGCAGGAATGGTTACTTCCCTAAAGGCAACATTAGTTAATAGAGCAATTATTGCTGGAGGAAATAGACATTTAACAATTGAAAATGTAAGTAAAAAAGATTTAAAATACTTTACAAATAATAGTCATGTAAAGAATATGTATTTAAGTGAAACTTTAGGTTATGCTAAAGTTGATAATACCAATAAATATAAACCATATGCTTATGTTGTGGGATATACAAAATCGGCTTTTGATAATACAACATTAAAAATAGTTTCAGGTAGACTTCCTCAGGATAGTGGAGAAATCGTAGTTAGCGTACCATTTCAAAATAATGCTAAAGTAAAAATTGGTGATACAATTAGTTTAGATATTGGTAAAAGAGTATGCACGGATGGAACTATTTTAAATCAAAGTAATCCATATTACGTTGAAGAAGGAGAAATTAACGAATGTCAAGAATATATAACTGATACACATAAACATGAATATAAAATTGTGGGTATTATGGAAAGATTAAATTATAATATTGAAGGATACAGTGCTCCGGGTTATGTGATGATTACTAAAATAGATAATGTAAGTGATAATATAAATGTATCTTTATTATTTAAAGATGCTAAATATTATAAAGAATATATAAATAATATAGCAAATGATAATGATCTAAATAAATATAATATTACTTTAAATGATGATCTTTTAAGATGGAGTGGAGCTAGTTTAAGTGATAGAACAATGAATATGTTATATGCTATTTCAGGTGTAGTAATAGGTATTATAATACTTACTAGTGTATTTGTTATAAAAAATAGTTTTGATATTGCTAATCAAGAGAAGAAAAAGATGTATGGTATGCTTTCTAGTGTTGGAGCAACAAGTAAACAAATAAAGAAAAATGTTTTACATGAAGGTTTTATTCTTGGTCTAATTGGTATTCCGTTAGGTATATTATCAGGTATACTTGCTGATTATATACTTGTTATTTTAATAAATTATTTTGCTAAGTATACTTCTGATGATTTTAAATTTGTATTTAGCGTATCTATTTGGCCAATAATTTTAAGCATTATACTTGGAGCAGTTACAATTTATTTGTCTGTGGTTAGAGCAGCTAAAAAGAGTAGTAAAATTTCACCAATTGAAGCTATTAGAAATAATAATGAAATAAAAATTAATAGTAAAAAGATTAAGTCATCTAAGTTAGTTGATAAATTATTTGGTGTCGGTGGAGATATTGCCTATAAGAATTTAAAGAGAAATAAAAAAAGAAATAGAACTACGATTATATCAATTGTAATAAGTGTTGCTGTATTTATTTCCTTATCATCATTTTTAAGTTATGGCTTTAAATTAACAAATCAGTATTATCAAGATATTAATTACGATATTCAGCTTTATCTTAGGGATACTAATGAAGAAGAATCTAAAAAAATAATTAATGATATAATAAAAATGGATAATATTAGTAGGTATAGTATTATTAGAAGTATGAGTATGACATTTGATTATAAAAAATATTATAATGAAGATGTATTAAAATTTTTTGATGGTGTAAATGATTTGTCCCTTAGAATTATGTCTGTAGGTGAAGATGAGTTTAAAAGAATACTTAAAGAAAATAAAGTTGATGAAAGTAATTATAATTATAAAGGTTTATTAATTGATAAAAATATTTTTTATCAAGAAGGTAGTAAAAATTACAAGGAAGTAAATTTATTTGATTTAAATAAATTTAAAACTGTAACTGGTTCTATTAATAATAAAGATTTAAGTATTGGAATTATAAAAAGAATTGATATCTCCCCAATGGGACTTCAAAATGTATATAGTGAAACTCCAATGGTTATAGTAAGTGATGAATTTTATGATTATATTGTATTTAATTATAATATAACGGCTACTGATTCAAAAAGTTTGTATATTAAATCAACAGATGCAGAAAAACTAGAAAGTTTAATTAAAGAATATTTACTTGATAATGATATTACTAATTATAGTTTGTTTAATATTGAAACAGAAGCTAAGGCTCAAAGAAGTTTAATTATTTTAGTAGCAATTTTCTTATATGGTTTTATTATTGTTATTAGTTTGATTGGTATTACAAATATAATAAATACTATAAATACAAATATGAATTTAAGAAGAAGAGAACTTGCAATGTTAAAATCTATTGGAATGACTAAAAATGAATTTAATAAAATGATTAACTTAGAGTCAATTATGTATTCTACGAAAGCATTAATTATTGGTATTCCTTTAGGTATATTAGGTTCATTTGCTATTTATAAGGCATTTGCAAATGGTAGTGATTATGGATATTTATTTCCATGGCAAGCAATTATAATTGCAATATTGGTTGTTTATATTTTAGTTAGTTTAATTATGCATTTTGCTTTAAGAAAAACAAGAAATGAAAATATAATTGATGTTATTAAAGGTGAAAATATATGATTTGTGCGAATAAATAGATTTGATTTAAACTAAAAATAATGGTATCATTTATATAGAAGTGATACCTTTTTGTTGTTAGAATGTGAGGTGTATGTATGAAAATACTTTTAGTTGAAGATAGTGAAATGATTGTAAAAGCCATTAAGTTTTTACTTGAAGAGCATAATTATGATGTTAGCGTTGCCAGTACAATTAAAGATGCAAAAGAAAAAGTAAGTAATAATTATGATTTAGTAATTCTGGATGTGATGTTGCCAGATGGAAATGGTTTAGACTTTTTTAAAAATTATGTAGATGTTCCAACGCTGGTATTAAGTGCTAAGGATGAAGAAGAAGATGTTGTAACATCATTAGATCTTGGGGTAGAAGATTATATTATAAAACCTTTTAGGTCAAAAGAACTATTATCAAGAATAAATAATATTATTAAAAGAAATAAGAAAAATAATATTAAAATGTATAAAAATATAATATTTGATATGGATAGTTATAGAGTATATAAGGATGATCAAGAAATTATTTTAACTGGATTAGAATTAAAGTTATTGTTTTTTTTACTTGAAAATAATGGAATAATAGTAACGAGAGATATGATTATAGATAAAATTTGGGATGTGTCAGGAAAATTTGTCAATGATAATACTTTAAGTGTGTATATAAAAAGAATTAGAGAAAAGATTGGTTGCGAAGATATAATAAAAACAATTAAAGGTATAGGGTATAGGATTGATTTATGAAAAAAATTAGTTTATGGTTTTTAGGTAGTTTATGTTTAATAATGTTAATTAGTTATATTGATTATTATAAATATAGTAAAGTAATAAATGATTTTGTGGGTAGTATAGTTACTGAGGTAAGTAAAAATTATCCAAATGTAAATGAAGAAGAATTAATTAAGATAGTTAATGGAAGTAATAAAGATAATAATGAAATATTAAAAAAATATGGATTTACTGGTAGTGATATAAATTATTTAAGTAAGATGAATGATTCTTTTTATAAAAATATTGTTATTAATGTAATATTGTTTGGAGTTTTCGGAGGATTATGTATTGCTCTATATGTAATTGATAAGAAAAAAAGATATAAAGAGATAGATAATATTACGAATTATTTGAAAAGAATAAATGATGGAATATATGATTTAGAAATAATTGATAATATTGAAGGAGATTTATCTATTTTAAAAAATGAAGTATATACCACTACAGTTAGTTTAAAAAGCTTATATGCTAAAGAAAATAAAGAAAAAATTAAAATAAAGGATAATTTAGCTAATATATCTCATCAATTAAAGACACCCCTTACATCAATTATGATTATGATTGATACATTACTTGAAGAACATGTTAGTAAAGAAAAGCAAAAAGAATATTTAAATGATATAAGAATACAGATTGAAAATATTAATTTTTTAATTATTGCAATGCTAAAATTATCAAGATTTGATGCAAATGTAGTGGTTTTTGAAAAAAGAAAAATAATTGTTAAAGATTTGTTATTTGATGTTTTAAAAAATGTTGATATATTAAGAGAACTTAAAAATATAAATATTCATGTAAGTGGTAAAAGTGATGTAGCTTTTGATGGAGATTACAAATGGGAATGTGAAGCAATAACTAATATATTAAAAAATGGAATTGAGTATAGTAAAGATAATGGAGATATTTATGTAAATTATAAAGATAATGGAATGTATGTAAGCATTGATATAATTGATAACGGGAAAGGTATATGTAATGAAGATATGAAGCATATATTTGATAGATTTTATAAGAAAAATAATAATAGTAATAATTTTGGTATTGGACTTTCTTTAGCTAAAGAAATAATAGAAAGAGATAATGGAACAATTAGGGTAAGTAGTAATAATGGTACTAAATTTAGTATTAGATATTATAAATAATTGTTTACTTAAATGTTTAAAAAAAGTATAATGTTGTTATGAAAGTGAGTGTTTAAATTATGAATGTTTATAAAAATATTAAAGGACATAAAAGCATGCTTGTTATAGGTATTATTTTATTTGTAGTATTTATGGGGTTAGGTCTTCTTATATATTCTGGTGAAGTTAATGCAGAATATGAAGTTTTAACTAAAAATACTAGTGAAAATGTTTATGCTAAATTAAATGTTAGTTTACTTGATAGTGCTTTTGCTACGGAAACTTTGGATGGTAAAGAAAAAGATTATTATATAGCTTTTGATGAAAATGATAATCCTTTTATAATTGTACTTGATAAAAGTGGTTTAGAAAGTTTAAGAAAAATACAAGAATATACTTTGAGTGAAACTGAAATAGAAAAACCTAATCCAGTGATGGTTTATGGAAATGTATCAAAAAGTGATACAGAAGTGTTTAAATATTTACAAGAATTTTTGAAAGATGAAGATGGTAATACTTATACAATTGATGAGCTTAAAAGTGTAGTAGGAGAAAATTATCTTGATACAACATGGGATAATAAAGAAGAAGGGATATTTGCTTTAATATTATTTGGTGTTTTTTCATTAAGTGGATTAATTTTAATAGTAGTTTATTTTGTTAGAAATAAAAAAAGTAAAAAAATATTGGAAGAATATGGAAGAGAACTTGAAAAAATAGAAGAAGATGTAAATAGTGGTAAAGGAATTCATAATAAGAAATGTAAAGTTTATTTAACTGATAGATATTTACTTAGTTATGCTGGTGGTGTTAAATTAATTGAATTAAATGATATTGTGTGGGTATATCCATTTATAACTAAACAAAATGGTATTACAACTAGTAAAAGTATTTATGTTGTAACTAATAATGGTAAAAGTAATGTAGTAGCTGTAGTAAATACATGGGGTAAGAAAAATAAAGCTTCTTTTGAAGAATTATATCAAGATATAATTAATAAAGTGCCTAATGTCTTAGCTGGTTATTCTAAAGAAAATATGGAAAAAGCTAAAGAAATGTATAAAAAATAGGAAACGATTGAGTTTCCTTTTTAGTTGTGTTATCTTGTTCCTTTTCTGGCTTTTTCTACAACTATTTTAGCTAGTTCTTGCATTGTTAATTCACCTAAGGCTAATTCTTGATTTTCTTTTTCTTTTGTTATTATATCTGTAATGGTTCTTATAACCATAGTTCTGTACGCTTTTATGTCATTATTAGATTTTTTTACAAATACTCCCATTACACAATAAATATTATTACTAATATGTTTCATGATGATTCTTATTGGCCCTTCTTTTAATTCTACAAAACCATTTTTATATTTATCGTTATTAAATCCTTTTGGTCTTTTTTTATAAGCTATAAATTTTAAAAGTATATTTTTTACTGAATTATAGTATTCTTCTGGTATATCTTTTAAATCATCAATTAATCTAGATTTTGTCGGATTACTAGCTGGGTGAGAGAATATTAATCGGCGTGGATTTATTGCATCTATTGGTTCATCAGATTCTTCAGGTTCCTCTAAATTTTCAACTTCATCATTTAATTCTATGTCTGTAATTTTATTGTAGTAATCCCTTATTAATAGGTATTTATCTAAGTATTCATTATATATTTCAATTGCTTCATGCCTTGATTCTTTGTCTCTATATATACTTATATCAAGAAGAATTTTATAATAATCTAATGCTTCGAATAAAAACATTTTTAATATCTCATTGACAATATAATTGTACTCATTGGTTTCTAAATTGTATTTTTGATAAGACTCAATAACTGGTATTATTTCATCAATATTAAGTTGGCAAATATATGATTTTAAATCATTAACATAACTATTTATTGTTTCTAATCTGTTGGAATTAACTTCAATTAGATCAAACATTTCAAAACCACTATCTAAAATATTTGGAACTTCATTATACTCTTTAGTTTTGTATTCTTTTTCTTGATTTTGTGTTGGTATAATATTATTGTTGTAAAATTCTAACTCATTGTTAAGTAAAACTTCATCTTTTTCAGAAATTTCTCCCATTGTGGCATAGTAAGAAATTATTGCTTGAATATTTTTGAAAGTAAAGTTTTGATCAAATAATGGTTTTCTTTTTTGAAGAGGAAAGCGTACTTTTTTTGCTGTTGAAAATCTGTAATATGCGTTTTGTATTTGTTTTTTTAAAGCCATGGTTTTTTCAACCGTGTTTTTGTATTGATGCTTTATTTTAGTACTAAAATAATCAAAATGCTTTACATCATTTTGATTATATAAATATAAAGCTTTATAGAATTCTATATTATATTCTTCATTATTATATATACTACTAAGTAGAACGCTTATAAATAATTTGTTATCATTTAGTTCTGTTTTATTTTCTAGTAGAGGAATAAGTTCTTCGTAAAGTTGTTTTTTTGTTTTTAAAACTTCTAGTTCATATTTTTTTGCTTCGTAATCATTTATATATTTTTGTAAAAGTTCAATAATCTTATTTATGTACATGAAAATCACTTCCAAATATATTTTAACAAATTTATGACTAAAAATCCATTTATTTCAATTGGTTTTTAGAAATTTAAAAAAGCCCGTAGATACGGACTTAAATCTCTAAATGGTGCCGCAACAGTGAATTGAACACTGATTTAATCCTTACCATGGATTTGTAATACCATTATACTATAGCGGCACAACTAAATTATACAAGATAATATTTATTTATGCAAGTGAAGGTTTGTAAAAATCTTGTTTTAAATTTTAATTTGTGCTATTATATAGCGCAAGGAGGATTTTGGTTATGAAAAATGAAAAAATGATTTCTTGTTCTCATATATCTGTTGATTGTGTAGTAAATGATCCAGTTGATGTTCGTTGTGGAGGACCTGATTTTTTAGGGTTTGACTTTTTTGTTAAACAAGAGGAGACGGATTATATGATGCAAGCTATAAAAATCGCTTTGGAACAATTTAAAGTTCCTTTAAGAAATATGTATGTGGTTGGAATTGTTAATAAAAAAGAAAGTGAAGTTTGGACAAGAAACAAGATTGTTAGAGCTATAGCTAGTGATGCTGAATATTTACAATTTGAAAATAGTAGAAATTATGGTTCTTCAAGATAAAAAGTTCGTTTTTACGAACTTTTTTTGTTGTTAAAAAATCTTTACATTATACCCCCCTAGGGTGTATAATGCTTTTGGGTGGAAGAAGTATGCATGAAGTATGTAAAATGTGTAAGAAAAATAAACATAGAAGTTGTGAAGAAAAGAAAAATATTATAAAAAGATTAAATGTTATCGAAGGACAGATTCGAGGAATAAAGCAAATGGTGGAAGATGATAGATATTGTAGTGAAGTAATAATGCAACTATCGGCATCAATGCATTCTTTAAAAAGTCTAGGTAATAATATTTTAACAAGTCATATGAAAAGTTGTATGGTTGATAATATAAAAAATAATAATTTAGAAATAATTGATGAAGTAATAACATTAGTTGAAAAGATAAATAAGTAAGGTGGTAAATATGTTAAGTATAAAAAATTTAGTTGTTAGTTTAAAGAATGAGGATAAAAAGATTTTAGATGGATTAGATTTAGAAATTAAAGATGGAGAAATACATGCAATAATGGGGCCAAATGGAACAGGAAAATCTACACTTTCTAAAGCAATAATGGGACACTTTCTTTTTAATGTTTTAGATGGAGATATTATATTTAATGATGTAAGATTAAATGAGTTAAGTGTAGATGAAAGAGCTAAAGCAGGGATATTTTTGGCAATGCAAGATCCAACAATGGTTGATGGTGTAACAAATAGTGAATTTTTAAAAAATGCTTATGAAGAACAAACTGATAATCATATTGATTATTTTAAG
Organism: uncultured Mycoplasmatota bacterium; assembly: GCA_900544625.1. Lineage (GTDB taxonomy): Bacteria > Bacillota_I > Bacilli_A > RF39 > UBA660 > Onthocola_B. The sequence continues at coordinate 18,218 of UQVR01000013.1, read as the reverse complement.
TTTATTAGTGAGGTAAATAAATCTTTAGATGATTTAAATTTTTCTCGTGATATGATTCATAGAGATGTAAACGTAGGTTTTTCTGGTGGGGAAAAAAAGAAAAATGAAGTGTTACAAATAAAGATATTAAAACCTAAACTTATTATTTTAGATGAAATTGACTCTGGGTTAGATGTTGATTCCTTAAAAATAGTTTGTGAAAATATAAATGAGTATAAAAATAAGTTTCCTGATACATCAATCCTTATTATTACACATTATCCAAGGATACTTGAAGCTATTAAACCAGATTATGTTCATATTATGAAAAATGGCAAAATCGTTAAAACTGGTGATATGTCTTTGGCATTAGAAACTGAACAAGTAGGTTATAATGAATAAAGTTATATATATTAATGATGAGAATATTAATTTTGATATAAAAGAAAATGAAACATTAGAAATATATCATTATGTTGTGGATAAAAATGTTTCTGTAAATATTAATTTAAATGGAGAGTTTGCTGAAGTAAAATATCACTTAGGCATATTGGGATATAAAAGTAATAAGTGTAGTGTTAAGGTGGAACACAAATTTGGTAATACGAGTAGTGAAGTAATATGTCATGGTGTTAATGTACTAGATGGTGTGTTAGAGTTTGATGTAACAGGAATTGTGCCAAAAGAAGCATATAAAGTAAGTTGCTTAGAAGAAAATCAAATAGTTAATTTAAGTAATGGAGTTGGAGTGATAAAACCTAATTTACTTATTAGAAATTATGATACATTTTCTAAGCATGCAGCATATATCGGAGAATTTAATAAAGATAAAATGTTTTATTTGATGAGTAGAGGTATAAGTAAGATAGATGCTACTAAATTAATGATGGAGGCATTGTTAATTGGTAATGGTAATAAAGAAGAAATGATTGTGAAGGAGTTTATGAATAAAATAATGGAGGTGTCTAATGGATAAAGAAACTAAAAGAGAGATTATACTTGATAATTATCAACACCCTACGAATAGAGGTTTAAAAGAAGATAAATCTTATGTTAAAGCTAATACAAGAAGTGATTCATGTATTGATAATATAGATTTAATGATGAAAATAGAAGGTGGTAAAGTTGTTGATGCTTGTTTTGATGGGGAAGCATGTGCAATATGTACAAGTGCAACAAGTATAATTGTTAAAAGTTTGATTGGCAAAAGTGTAGAAGAAGCAAAAGAAATAATAAGTAATTATCAAAATATGATTAATGAAGAAAAATATAATCCTGAAGTTCTCGGAGAACTTAATGTTTTTGATGAAATATATATGCAACCAGCTAGAAAGAATTGTGCACTTTTATCAAGTAAGAGTGCTGTTAAAATACTTGATGGAGTAGATAAGTAAGATGGAAATTGTTGGTTTAAGTGAAGAAAAAGTAAAAAAAATATCTGAAATAAAACATGAAAATGATTGGGTTTTAGATTATAGGTTAAAGGGATATAAATCTTTTGTGGAACAAAAGATGCCTCTGTTTGGTCCAGAAATTAATTTAAATTTTGATGATGTTATTTATTATAAAAATAATGAAGCAGATAAAAAGCTAGAGAATAATTGGAATAATATTTTAAAACCAGTTGTAGATGAACTTGATAGTGTTGGTGTTTTAGAGAGTGAAAAACATTTTGGGGGTATGGGTGTTCAATATGAAAGTGAAGTTATATACCATAATATGATAGAAGAGTTGGAAAAGAAAAATGTAATATTTACATCAATTGAAGATGCTATAAAAAAATATCCTGATTTAGTTAAAAAATATTTTGGCAAGATTGTATCTTTCACTGAAAATAAATTTGCAGCTTTAAATGCAGCAGTGTTTAGTGGAGGTTCATTTATTTATGTTCCTAAAAATACTGTGCTTGATAGACCTTTACAAAGTTATTTTAGAATAAATAGTAAAAATATGGGACAATTTGAAAGAACATTAATTATTGTAGATGATAATTCTAGTTTGCATTATGTAGAGGGGTGTACTGCACCATCGTATAGTGAATCGAGCTTGCATGCAGCAATTGTGGAAATTTATGTTGGTAAAAATTCTAAATGTAGATATTCAACGGTTCAAAATTGGGCAACAAATGTGTATAATTTAGTTACAAAAAGAGCTTTAGTGGATGAATCTGGAGTTATGGAATGGATTGATGGAAATATTGGTTCCAAAGTAACTATGAAATATCCTTGTTGTGTTTTAAAAGGCGATAATTCTAGGGGAACATGTATTACAATTAGTGTTGCTAAGAGTGGACAAGAGCAAGATAGTGGGGCTCGAATGATTCATATTGGAAAAAATACAAAAAGTAATATTGTTTCTAAAAGTATTGCAGGAAATGGTGGAAATGCTACATATCGTGGTAAGGTTGAAATAAAGAAAAACGCTTTAAATAGTGATGCCATGGTAAAATGTGATAGTTTAATACTAGATGATAAGTCTATGTCTGATACAATACCTACGAATATAGTTGGAAATGTTACAAGTAACATTGAACATGAAGCAACAGTATCAAAAATTAGTGATGATGTATTATTTTACTTGATGAGTAGAGGTATTCCAGAAGAAAGAGCAACGGAGTTAATTGTTTTAGGTTTTATTGATGAATTTAAAAGTGAACTTCCAATGGAATATGCAGTTGAGTTAAATCAATTGATAAAAAGAAATTTATAATGCTTTTTTTAGTTGTTTGTGATACAATGTAAGTGGAGGATTTATGAAAAAGAAACAAATTGTTGATTTAATTACATCTTTGTTTTTAATAATATGTGGAAGTGTTATGTTATTGTTTCCCTTATTTCATTTTGTAAAAGTAAAAGGTATATTCTTAGGTGTGTTGGGAGTTTATGCAATATTAAACTTAATTAAATTTTTATTAACAAGTAAGAGTAAAGATTATGAAGGATTATTTACAAGTCTAGCATCCATCATTGTATTTATTATAGCCCTTAAATTAAATATTAGCCAAGTCCCTTGGTACTTAGCTTTAAGTTTACTTATTTGGATAATTCTGTTATCTCTTATAAAGCTCAAAAAAAGTGATTATTATAATGATAGGAAGAATAGAATGTGGATTATAAAGGTTATTAGTTTAGTGCTATTTATCTTGGTAGGACTTTTAACAACAATGAATTTATATTATGAAAATGATATACAAGTATTAGTTTTAGGATATTTTTTCTTAATACATGGAATACTAGAATTATTTGACCCATTAATTATATCTTTAAAAATAAAATAACGGATGATTGGTCCGTTATTTGTTTGTAATAATAAGTTTGATAGCTGTTTTTTGCTCACCATTAATTATTATGTCATTAAATGCTGGTATGACAACTAAGTTATCTCCGGTTGGTGCTACAAAACCACGACATATAGCGATGGCTTTAATTGCTTGATTTAAAGATCCTGCTCCGATAGTTTGAATTTCCACTTCTTTATTTTCTCTATAAATGTTTGCTATTGCACCAGCAACTTTGCTAGGGTTAGATTTTGATGAAACCTTTAGAATTTCCATTATTACCATTCCTTTCATTTAAAATATATGGAAAATTTGTATTTTTATGCTTGATTTTTTCTAAGAATTGTTTTATACTTAAATAGTAATCATTACTAATTAGGAGGTATTCGTGAAAAATACTAAACAAAAGAAAGCTATTTTAGATATAATTAATAATAGTAATAATCATTTGGATGCTTATCAAATATATGATGAGGCTAAAAAACAAATTTCTAATATTAGTTTAGGTACTGTTTATAGAAATTTAGGAGGATTAGAAAACGATAACTTAATTATAAGTTTAATGGTTAATGGTATTAAACATTATGATAAAGTTATTCCTCATTACCATTTTATATGTAAAAAGTGTTCTAAGATAGTTGATGTATTTGATGTAAAATTTCCTAAGATAGAAAAAATTGAAAATAATATAGTAAGTGATTATGAAATATTTTTTAAGGGCATTTGTGAAGAATGCCAGAAGGAGGAAGTAAAAAATGGAATTAAAGGGAAGTAAAACGGAAGCAAATTTAATGGCTGCTTTTGCCGGAGAAAGTCAAGCAAGAAATAAGTATACTTATTATGCATCAAAAGCTAAAAAGGATGGTTATGAACAAATTGCAGCAATATTTGAAGAAACTGCAAATAATGAAAAAGAACATGCAAAAATGTGGTTTAAAGAATTACATGGAGGTAGCATTCCAAGTACAGAAGTAAATTTATTAGATGCTGCAAACGGAGAAAACTTTGAATGGACAGATATGTATGTAGAGTTTGCTAAAGTTGCTCGTGAAGAAGGGTTTGATAGAATCGCTAATCTTTTTGAACGTGTTGCTGATATTGAAAAGGCACATGAAGAAAGATATCGTAAGTTACTAAAGAACATTGATGATAAATTAGTATTTAGTAAAGATGGAGAATGTGTTTGGATTTGTCGTAATTGTGGACACATTGTTATTGGTAAAGAAGCTCCATCAGTTTGTCCAGTATGTAATCATCCACAAAGTTATTTTGAATTAAAAGCTGAAAATTATTAAAAAGACTAGTAATTTAAAATAAATTATGTTATATTATTTTTATAAAGACGAAGAAAAAGAATAAGTAATTATGAAAACTATATAGAGATCTCTTGGTTGGTGGAAAAGAGAAAGTGGAAATAATGAAATCTATCTTTTGAGTTGGGCATGTGCCTCGGATTAAACCGTTATATAAATTAAGTTAAATAAAGGATGGTACCGTCTTTAAAAAGACTCCTTAGGTATCATTCTTTTTGTTTTTGGAGGATTTATGATAGATATTAAGTTAATAAGAGAAAATAGGGAATTAGTAAAGGAAAATATTAAGAAAAAATTTCAAACTGAAAAACTTGGCTTAGTTGATGAAGTTTATGAATATGATAAAAGTTATCGCGAATGTAAAATGAAAGTTGATGAACTTAGAGCTAAGAGAAACAGTTTGAGTGCATCAATTGGTGTTTTAATGCGTGATAAAAAATTAGATGAAGTTGAAAAAATAAAAAATGAAGTAAGTAATATTAATGAAGAAATAGAAAGTGTGGAAGAAAAAGAAGAACGTTTGGAAAAAGAAATTAAAGATAGAATGCTTGTTATACCAAATATAATTGATGATAGTGTACCAATTGGGAAAGATGATAGTGAAAATGTGGAAATTGAAAAGTTTGGTGAACCATTTGTGCCTGATTATGAAATTCCTTATCATGCAGATATTTGTGATTCTTTTGAAGGATTAGATAAGGTGAGTTCTGGTAAAACTAGTGGTAATGGATTTTATTATCTAGTCGGGGATGTTGCAAGACTACATGAAGCAACCCTTGCTTATGCTAGAGATTTCATGATTAGTAAAGGTTTTACTTATTGTATTCCACCATTTATGGTTCATAGCGATGTTGTTACGGGTGTTATGTCTTTTCCTGAAATGGAAGCAATGATGTATAAAATTGAGGGCGAAGATTTATATTTGATTGGTACAAGTGAACATTCAATGATAGGTAGATTTAAAGGAGAAATTATTGATGAAGAAAAATTACCAATTGCAATGACTTCTTATTCACCTTGTTTTAGAAAAGAAGTTGGTGCTCATGGAATAGAAGAAAGAGGTATTTACAGAGTTCATCAATTTGAAAAACAAGAAATGATAGTTTTATGTAAGCCAGAAGAAGCAATGGATTGGTATAATAAAATGTGGAAGTTTACGGTTGAATTTTTTAGAAGTATGGATATTTCTGTTAGAACTTTAGAATGTTGTAGTGGTGATTTAGCGGATTTAAAAGTTAAATCATGTGATATTGAAGCATGGAGTCCTAGACAAAAAAAATATTATGAAGTTGGATCTTGTTCTACACTTGGAGATGCTCAAGCAAGAAGAATGGGAATAAGAATGAAAACTGATAAAGGAAATGTTTTTGTAAATACCCTTAATAATACAGTTATTGCAAGTCCTAGAAGTCTTATTGCAATTCTAGAGCAACATTATCAAGCTGATGGAAGTGTTAAAATACCAAAAGTTTTACAGCCATATATGGGCGGATTAAAAGAGTTAAAACCTAAAAAGTAGTGTAAAGAAGATGTAATTTGTCTTCTTTTTGTGTGTAAAGAAGTGTAAAAACTTAGGTTTGACTGTGTAGATTGATGACAATAATTGTCGAATTGCTTGTTTAATGAAAAATATAGTATAAAATGTTTATTGAAAGCGGGTTTTGGTTAATAAAAACAATATGACATGTTATCCATTTATTATCGGATGTTACATACAACCTTTCTACTTAACTTTATTCCACTCAAATTTAACCAAAACGCTTTCATTAATTATGTTTATATGTTAAAATAAAGCATTGAAGGGAAGTTATATTTATGAAAACACCTGATTTATTAGTAGCTGGGGACAGAAAAAAAGTTAATATAAAAGAAAAAAAGTTAAATTTGAATATAAAACCTTTATATAAAGGGAAAAAGTATTTTTTGAGAACTTATGGCTGTCAAATGAATGTTCATGATTCCGAAGAAATAAAATATTATTTGGAAGCGTTAGGTTATGAAGCTGTTGAAGAATTGGAAAAAGCTGATATAGTTGTTTTAAATACTTGTGCTATTAGAGAAAACGCTAAAGATAAGGTATTTGGATATTTAGGAAGATGTAAGCATTTAAAAAAAGAAAATCCAAACTTAATTATCGCTATAGCTGGTTGCTTAATGCAACAACCCAAAGAAATTGAAGAAATTCATAATCGACATCAATATATTGATATTATTATTGGCACACATAATTTGAGTGAGTTACCAAGTTTAATTGAGGAAGCAAATAATAAAAAGAATCAAAATATTGAAGTTTATTCAAATAGTGATGTGGTATTTGAAAATGTAAAATACAATAGAGATTCTAAGATAAGTGCTTGGATAAATATTATTTATGGTTGTGATAAGTTTTGTACTTATTGTATAGTTCCTTTTACTAGAGGCAGAGAAAGAAGTCGTAAAATGGAAGAAGTTTTAGATGAAGTAAAAACTTTAAAGGAACAAGGATATTTAGAAATTACTTTACTTGGTCAAAATGTAAATGCATATGGTAAAGATTTGGATTTGGGTTATGATTTTGCAACACTTTTGGAAAATGTTGCAAAAATTGGTATTCCTAGAATTAGATTTGTAACATCACATCCATGGAATTTTACTGATAGAATGGTTGATGTTATAGCTAAATATGATAATATTATGCCTTATGTGCATTTACCAATACAATCAGGTAGCGATGAGATCTTGAAAAAAATGAATAGAAAATATACTATTGAAGAATATAAAAAACTTTTTGATCAAATTAAAGAAAAAGTTAAGAATGTTGCTGTAACTACTGATATAATTGTCGGATTTCCAAATGAAACCGATGAAAATTTTCAAAAGACCTTAGATATAGTTAATTATTGTAAATTTGATGGCGCATATACTTTCATTTTTTCACCTAGAGAAGGAACTGCTGCGGCTAGAATGGAAGACAAAATTCCAATGCAAGTAAAAGAAGAAAGATTACAAATATTAAATGAAATTGTAAATAAGTACTCATTAGAAAGTAACAAAAAACTTTTGGGAAAAATAGTGGAAGTGTTAGTAATTGGTAAAAGCGAAAAAGATGATTCAAAGGTATATGGTTATACAGACACAATGAAATTAGTAAATATAGTTGGGGATGAAAATTTGATTGGCAAAATTATTCCAGTTAAAATTACAGATGCAAAAAGTTTTAGTTTAGACGGAGAATATAGTCAAGGGTAAGCCTTGACTTTTTCTGTAATTATGTACTAAGAAAGTAAAGCATATAAATCAAGGGTTGGTTAATAGAAATAGACTTATTTTCCTTACAAGTCTGTGTATATAATTTAGGTGATGCATTTTAAAAACTTGTTAAAATAAATGGATATCAGGATGTATGCCTGGAAGTAAGAATAGAAATAAAGCAAAATTAAAAATACAAAGATCAAGAATGCTAGAATATAAACCTGACATAAATCCATAAGAACAAAATAAAAAAGTTGAGTGGCGACCATCCGAAGTTGGTATGTTGAGGTGCTTAGATTTTGGAAAAACAGAAAAATATTACCATGAGGTAACTCAGATACTTGACTTTTGTTAGAAATCTAAGTTTTGGCCAATAAAAAATAACTTTTTTTCGATAAATAGGTTGACATTTGTTGGTTTGTTGTAATATAATGTTAGTGCACTTGGGAAAACACGCGCCCATAGCTCAACTGGATAGAGCGTTAGACTACGGATCTAAAGGTTGGGGGTTCGAATCCCTTTGGGCGTACCATTTAATAGTTTTGTTTGAATCGAGAAGTAGCACAATTTGGTAGTGCACTAGGTTTGGGACCTAGGGGTTGCAGGTTCAAATCCTGTCTTCTCGACCAGTTTGAATTTAGAAACTAGACTTTGTTCTAGTTTTTTTCTTGTTGCAACCCCTAGTCCTAAACTTATATTGATGTAATTAAATTTGTTTTTGAAAATATATAAAGAAATATTTTATTATTTATTCCAATTTCCATTTGACAATATGAACCCAGTAATTATTCTTTGTTTAATTAGTAATATTCTAAATAAGAATATTACCTATATAAGTATGGCGAATCATTACTACCTATTGTCAAATGTTTTCTCGGCATAAACCATTCAAATATTTCCGTTATTTATTAAATAGATGTTGTTTTTTTGAAGAAGTAAATAAAAAAAACAAAAAAAATTAACAAATTTGTAAAAAAAACTTGCATTTGCGTCTGCCATTTGGTATAATCTTAATTGTCATCGAGAGAAATATTGGTGGCGCATTACGATATGTAATAAGGGCGCTTAGCTCAGTTGGTTAGAGTACTTGCCTTACAAGCAAGGTGTCATAGGTTCGAGTCCTATAGCGCCCACCATTTTATTTTAGTTTATTATGTATTGCCGACATAGCGTAACTGGCAGCGCAACTGACTTGTAATCAGTAGGTTGGGAGTTCGACTCTCTCTGTCGGCACCATTGTTGGGGAGATAGCGAAGTGGTCAAACGCGGCAGACTGTAAATCTGTTCCTTCGGGTTCCATAGTTCAAATCTATGTCTCCCCACCATTGATTATTGCCTCGTAGCCAAGTGGTAAGGCATCAGACTTTGACTCTGACATTCCGCCGGTTCGAATCCTGCCGAGGCAGCCATTTATATTTTTAATGTTTTATTGTTTTGGTTCGTTAGCTCAGTCGGTAGAGCATTTGACTTTTAATCAAAGGGTCCTGAGTTCGAATCTCAGACGAGCCACCATTTAGAAAATTAACTCCGTAATTAACGGAGTTTTTTGTTGGAAAACACTCTGACCCTTTGTTCATGTAACAAAATCAAATCTTGAATATATAAATATTTCTCTCTATTCCATCATCTTTGATAAAGGGCATTAGTTTTTTCCATCCAAATTTATCATAATAATTAATAAGTTTTGTGTGTAAGTATAACATGTCATAACCTAAATCTTTTAAGATATTAGGAATTGATTCTAAAAGTTTTCTTGAATATCCCATTTTTCGTTTTTCGGGAACAATATAAACATTTGCTAACCATGGAGAAAAGTTTGTATTATCATTATCATGATCTTTTATTTGATAAAAACCTACTAATTCATCGTCTTTTGTGGCTATTATTGTTATATCATTATCATCAAAAGCTTTATTATTCCATTCCTTAAGATTTTTTATAACATCATTTTTATATTTCTCATTGTGATTTAAATAAGTTATTTTTATCATTATTATCACCATTTTAATTTTAAAATATAATTTTTGATCTGTCAACTTTGTGTTAATTTAATAAAAAATATATTTCTTTTAGTTCTTCGATTTGTTTCGACATAATTTTCATTAATTGTATGGTATTATAGCAAATTAAAGGAGGAAAAATGGATTCAAATATAAAAAAGTTATTGAAAGAATTTTATTTAATTCAATGCAAAGGTTGGGTAAAAAATACTGGCTCAGGGACAAGCTCTGCTGGAACTACGCTTGAACATCTTTTTGGAAAACAAGAAGATGCATTACCTTTGCCTGATTACTTAGGAATTGAATTAAAAACAAAGTTAATTACAAGTAAATATGAGATTAGACTTTTTAGTGCTGTACTTGATAATAAGCCTGATTTAATGAATAAATTATGGCAATTATGTTCTTGGAAGTGTACAAGAAATGGTGGAACACGTAGTCTTTATGATAATTTTAATGCATTACAATACTCCAATACTCATAGAAAATATGCTTTTAAAATGCATATTAATTATGCAAAAAAATGTGTTGAATTATTATTGTATAATAACTGGGATAAGAAAAAAGTGAATATTGATATGTCATGGTCTTTTAGAGAATTAGAACAACGATTAAAAATTAAACTTTCACATATGGCTCTTGTTCATGCTGAAAAATTTGTAAATAAAGAAACTAAAGAAGAAAAATTTAAATTTTTAGATATTACTATATACAAATTAAAAAGTTTTGATGTTTTTTTAAAACTTCTAGAGCAAGGAATAATAAGTGTGGAATTAAAAATGTATCCGTTTAAAGATACTGAACGACAAGATAAGTTCAGAAATCGTGAAACAACATTTTGTATTTCTCAAGAAAATTTACCATTATTATTTGAAGAGATTGATACAAGTAATTATGTAATTAATTAAAAAAACAGCCATTTGGCTGATTTTTTTTCTACTCTACAGTAACTGATTTTGCTAAATTTCTTGGTTTGTCTATGTCACATCCATTATCTTTAGCAACTTTATATGATAAAAGCTGTAATGGTATGATTGTTAAAATTGATTGTAATATTGGATGTGTTTTTTTGATTAATATTATTTCGTCATAAAATTTTTCTTGAGGTGCTTCATTTGTTACATAAATAACGTAAGCTCCACGCGCTTTTACTTCTTTTATATTACTTATTGTTTTTTCTCGTAAGCTATCATCTGTTGAAATTGCTATTACGGGAGTATTTTTTTCGATTAATGAAATAGTTCCGTGTTTTAATTCCCCAGCTTGGTAAGCAACACTGTTTATATAAGATATTTCTTTTAATTTCAATGATGCTTCAAGAGATAGGGCGTAATCAATACCACGACCAATGAAGAAAATTTGTTTTTTATCATAAATTTTATCTGCAATAGTAGTATAATTATCATTATTTATTGTTTCTTTTATTAATGTAGGTAAACATTTATATTCTTTAACTAATTCATTAAATTCATTCTCATTAATATTTTTGTTTTCATATCCTAGATATAAAGCTATTAAACTAAATATTGCGAGTTGAGCTAAGTATGCTTTAGTGGTTGCAACAGCAATTTCAAATCCTGCTTTGATATAAGTTACATAATCAGCTTCACGAGCAATGGATGATCCTACGACATTTACAATAGCCATAGTGGTTATGTTATCTTCTTTCGCTTTTCTTAAGGCTGCAAGGGTGTCGGCAGTTTCTCCGGACTGAGAAACTAAAATTACTAAAGTATCCTTGTCATAAAAACTTTTTTTATATCTGTATTCACTAGCTACTTCAACATTTACAGGTATATTTGCATAATTTTCAATTAAGTATTTACCAACAACACCAGTATGATATGCTGATCCACATGCTACGATATCAATTCTTTTGAATTTTTTTAGATAATTAAAACTTTTTTCTAAAGATTTTATTGTTCCATCAAAATAATAATTTACAGTATCTTTAAATACTTTATCTTGTTCATTGATTTCTTTTAACATAAAATGTTCAAATCCACTTTTAGTGGCAGCATCCATTGAACCTTCAAAAGTTTTTACTTCTTTCTTAATTTCATTTAAGTTTTTGTCATATATTTTTATTTCATCTTTTGATAATTTTATAATGTCATAATCATCTAACAACATATATTTATTAGTATATGCAAGTATTGCTGGTACGTCAGATGCAACATAGAATCCATCATCACTGGTAGCTGCAATCATAGGACTTGCACAACGAGAGGCGTAAATAGAGTTATCACCATCAATTAATACTACAAATGCATATGAACCACGAATTATTTTGCTAGCTTCGTGAAGAGAAGTAATCATATCATTATTTTTACTGTATAACTTATCAAGTAATGCTGCAGCAACTTCGGTATCGGTTTCACTTGTAAATTTATATCCTTCTTTTTTTAGATCTTCTTTAATTTCAATATAATTTTCAATTATTCCGTTATGAACTAAAGTTATTTTACCGTTTTTGTGAGGGTGGGCATTTATACTGTTTGCTTCGCCATGGGTTGCCCATCTAGTATGTCCGATACCAATATTGGCATCAGTGTCCATATCTAAAGTATTTTTTAAATTTTCAATTTTTCCTTTTTCTTTTTTTATTTCAATATTGCCATTTTTTATATAAGCAATACCAGCAGAGTCGTAACCTCTGTATTCAAGAGCTTCAAGAGCCCCGATTAGTATTGGAACACATTTTTTTGTTCCGTTATATCCAATTATTCCACACATAAAAAATCCTTCCTTAATGTATGTGATATATTTTTTATTACAATGTTGATTTTGCTTTTTGTAATATATCTTTCGATTATACTAACCGTGATGTAACCCGCCGAATGTTCGATATACATCATCCTCGTTAACCACTGGGGTCTGGCGCTAACAAATAATTTTACCTCCATTAATTATTTTGTTTTCTTTATCATTATATTATATGTCTTTTCTTTTGTCAAAGATTATTATAGACTTTTTTATCTCTCTATTATATAATGTAATTGGTGATGAAAATGGTAAAAGTTGAAGGTACTTTGGAAAAGAAAAATACAAAAAATTATGATGATTATAAAAAGCGTGAACTTACTAAAACATTAATTCTTGGACTTGTTGGATTAGTATTGGTGCTAATGCCGGACACTTTAAATAAAATTTTAGGAATTATTGTTGGTGTAGTTTTATTAGTTATGGGTATTGCGGGTATTTATCAATACTTACAAAATAAAATTGGTACATCTGCTTCACTTGTTAGTGGAATATTTTATAGCATATTAGGTTCAATTATTTTACTTTATCCTGGCTCTGTGGTTAGAGCTATTGCAATTGGAATTGGTATTAGTTTAACAATCTCAGGTTTAGTAAAAGTTAAATGGTCATTTACTCTAAAAGGTTTAGACAGTATATGGGTAGGTACTTTAGTAATCGGAATATTGACAACCATTTTGGGTATAGTTCTTATATTTAGTCCTTTTTCTGGAGATGCAATTACAAAAATAACAGGTGCTTTCTTAGTAGTTGTTGCTATATTTGATTTAATAGATAATTATATTTTGCAAAAATAACTGAAAAGTTATTTTTTTAATCTTTAAAAATATAATAAATTATGATAAACTTATTATAGTGGTGAAGCATATGGATAGAATAACATTTATATTAATTGCTTTATTAGTATGGATATTAACTATTATTCTGGTAATAGTAGTTTTAAAATTAATAAATAATAAGGAAAAGAAAAAATTAAAAGCAGAGATAGAAAAGTTAGAAAAAGAAAAAAATATGGTTATTTCTGCCTCAATGTTATCAGAATTAAATAAAGTTGAAGCTTTGGTTAATAATGATGAAATGAAGGAAAAACTTGATGATTGGAAAGCTAGATTCAATGACATTAAGAATACAGAAATGCCTAAAATAACTGAAACTATAAATGATATTGAAGAATTGTTTGAAGAAAAGAATTTTAAAGATTTAAAAGGATTGGTTTTAAAAGCTGATTTTGATTTAAATACTTTAAAAACTAAAGCATCTTTTTTGCTTGAAGAAATTAAAGATGTTACATTAAGTGAAGAAAGAAACAGAGAAACGATAACTAAATTAAAAGCTGAATATAGGGAGATATTAAATACATATAAAGATTATGAAGAAGAATATGAAATTGTTAAAAATCCTTTGGAGTTACAATTTGAAAATATAGATAAACTTTTTAGTGCTTTTGAAACTTCTATGGAGCAAAATGCCTATACAGAAGTTGGAAAGATAGTAAAAGCGATTGCAGATGTAATTGGAAATTTGAAGGTCATTATTGAAGAAACTAGACCTATTGTTAGTTTGGGTAAGAATCTTATACCTAAAAAAGAGGAAGATATTAAAAATATTTATGATAAAATGTCAAAAGATGGATATAATTTAGAATATCTAAATATTGATTATAATATTGAAGAAGCAAATAAAAAGATACAGGATATATTTCAAAGATTAAATGTATTAAATGTTGAAGATTCATTATTTGAATTAAAAACTATGCATGACTATTTTGATTCTTTATATGCTGATTTTGATAAAGAACGATATAGTAAAAAAATATATGAAGATTATAGTAGAAGTATACTTATAAAGGCTACAAAACTTGAAAAAGTAAATAATGAACTATATAAAAAAATTGGAGATATAAAATATAGTTATGATTTAACTGATGATGAAGTGAATGTTATTGCTGAAATAAAAAAAGAAATTATGGATATTAGAGCTAGTTACGATAAAGTTGTAGATATTGCTAGAAGTAAAACATTAGCGTATTCTAAAATGGCTCGAGAAATGGAAATTATTAATTCTAAGCTTGTTAGAACCGAAGAAAAATTAAATGGAGCCTTAAAAACTTTAGGTAGTTTAAAAGAAGATGAGTTGAGAGCTCGAGAACAATTAGATGAAATTAAAAGAATTTTATCTCAAACTAAAGAAAAAATAAGATCTTATAAATTGCCAACAATCCCTAAAAATTATTATGTAGAAATATCTGAGGCTATGGAAGCTATAAATGAACTTGTAAAAGAATTAGATAAAAGGCCTATATCAATAAAAATATTAAATTTAAGAGTAGATACTGCAAGAGATTTAGTATTAAAAGTGTATAATACTGTAAATGAAACTGTTAAAACTGCAAAAATGGCAGAAACTGCAATAGTGTATGGAAATAGATATAGAGTTACAAATAAAGAAGTTGATTTTGGTCTTAGTAAAGCAGAAAGTGCATTTTTAAAAGGAAATTTTAAAAGTAGTTTAGAAAATGCAATTAGTGCAATAAATATTGTAGAACCTGGGATACATAAAAAACTGTTAGAAGAATCTCAAAATTAAGGAAGTGATATTTTTTGATATATTTAGATTATAGTGCTACAACACCGGTTGATATTGATGTTTTTGATACTTTATCAAAAGTTACTAAAAATTACATAGGAAATCCTAATTCTATGCATAGTTTAGGACAAAAATCTATGGAGTTACTTGAGAGTGCTACAAAACAAATTGCGGATATTTTCGGGGTTAGTTCAAATGAGATTGTTTATACTGGGGGTTCAACAGAATCTAATAATATGGCAATAATCGGAGCTGCATTAGCTAATCATAAAAAAGGAAAACATATAATTGTTTCAAAACTTGAACATCCTTCTATTTATGTAATATGTGATTATTTAAAATCAATTGGATTTGAAATAAGTTATGTTAAAAATGATAGTGATGGTTTAATTGACTTTGATGATTTAAAAAAATTGATTAGAGAAGATACAATTTTGGTAAGTATTAGTGCCGTTAATTCAGAAATTGGAATAAGACAACCATTAAAAATGATTAGGCAAATAATAAAAAAAGAAAATATGGGGACTATTTTTCATTCTGATATGACTCAAGCAATAGGTAAAGTTAGTGTAAATATGCGAGACACAGACTTAGCAAGTGTTTCGGGCCAAAAGATTTTTGGACCGAAAGGAATTGGTTTTTTATATAAAAGTAGTATGATAAAAGTAACACCACTTTTATATGGGAGTACAAAAGAAAATATTAATCCAGGTACACCACCACTTCCTTTAATTGCAGCTTTATCTAAAGCTGTTAGACTTGCTAATGAAAATCTAGAAAAAAAAGAAAGATTTGTTACTTTATTAAATGAGAAAATAGTAAATACTTTAAGTAAATATCCAAATATTTTATTTAATAAAACAAAGTATAGTATTCCACATATATTAAATATAAGTGTTATGGATGTAATGCCTGAGGTAATGGTACATGCACTTGCTAGTCATGAAATATATGTAAGTTCGAATACGGCTTGTTCAAGTGGGGAAGTTTCAAATGCAGTTTTAGCTGTATACAGTGATTTAAATAGAGCAAAGCATACTATTAGAATTAGTTTATCTCATGTAACAACAACTGAAGAAATAAATAGATTTCTTGAAGTATTTAAAGAAGAATATGAAAAATTAAGTAAATTACAATAAAACTATTTAAAATAATAGTTTTTTTTGTTAAAATACTTTTTGAAATGAGAGATGTGTTTTGAAAAAAATAATTATTATAAAATATGGAGAATTAAGTACTAAGAAAGATAATAAAAATTATTTTATTAGTAAATTAAAAGATAATATTGAAATAACTTTAAAAAATATAAATCATAATACTTATTATGATTTTGGAAGAATGTTTGTAGAAACAAAAGATATAGATGAAGTTATTAGTCACTTAAAAAATGTCTTTGGTATTCAAGGAATGTTTATTGGATATACAAGTAATAAGACTGAATTGGAAGATATAAAAAGTGAAGTACTTGAGTTACTTCAAAATAAAGATTTTAATACATTTAAAGTTGTTACTAAAAGAAGTAATAAAAATTATCCGATTAATTCGATGGATGTAAGTAGAATTATTGGTGGTCATATACTTAAAAATATTGATTGTAAAGTAGATGTACATAATCCAGATATTGTGGTAAATATTGAAATTAGAAATGATGAAATATTATATTACTTTGAAGAAATTAAAGGACTTGGAGGATATCCGGTTGGTACTTTAGGAAAAGGACTTTTAATGCTTAGTGGGGGAATAGATTCACCGGTAGCAGGATATCTTACTATTAAACGTGGTGTAAAACTTGAAGCAATATATTTTGAAAGTCCTCCGCACACTAGTGATCAAGCTAAAGAAAAAGTTATTAAACTTGCTCGTGTTCTTGCTAAATATAATACTGAGGTAAAAATTCATGTTATTAACTTTACAGAAATTCAAGAAACTATTCTTAAAAATATTCCTCATGAGTATTTGATTACAATAATGAGAAGAATGATGTATCGTATAAGTGCTATTATAGCTAATGAAAATAAATGTAATATTTTAGTAAATGGTGAATCTATTGGTCAAGTTGCAAGTCAAACACTAACTAGTATGAGAGCTATAAATGAAGTAGTAAAAATGCCTGTTATAAGACCTGTTGCTTGTTTTGATAAATTAGAAATAATTGATATATCTAAAAAAATTGGTACATTTGATATTTCAACACTTCCTTATGAGGATTGTTGTACAGTGTTTGTTCCGAAACATCCAGTTATTAATCCAAATGGAGCATTATGTCAAGAATATGAAGAATTAATTCCTTATAAAGAACTAATTTATAAAGCAATAAAAGAACATACTACAATAAAGGTAGGTATAAAGGAAGAAAATAAATTTAGTGATTTGTTATAATTTTATTAAAATTAAACATAATATTACCAAGGTGATATTATGTTTTTTAAAAATGCAAATTATTATAAAGGTTATGATATTGATAATAAGAGTAGATTAGAAAGATTACAAAATGAATATGCTAATCCATATGGTTATAATTTAGAAAGTAATGAAAGAAGAGAAATAGATTACGATAAGAATGCAGCTTTTACTAATCAAAATGTGATTAAAAATAAAGAATATAATACAAAATAAAAAATTATGTAAAAAAAGCCACAAATCTCACTATTGTGTAAATATAGGGCTTTTTTTTTTTTTTTTTTCGGTTAAAATGGGTATGTAAAATAAAATATCCGTGCGTGATATTGTAATGGAGATGATGTCAAATGAAGAAAAAATATATTATATTATCAATAATTACTTTAGTTTTATTAATTGCATTTGTTACAAGTTTTAATTATTTTAAAACTTCAAATACTTATATTGATGATAGTTTTAATAATCAAACTAAGATAACTAAAGGAATATCCATGAATTTAGAACAAACAGCAGGAGCTGGAGATTATAAGACAGTTACTCAGAGTGGGTGGCCAACAGAAGGATATAAGTTTAATTCTGAACTATCTAGATGCGAAAATGGAAGTGAAATAAGTTGGGATGATACAAAGAAAGCAGTGATAGTTTCAGGTAATTTGTCAGATAAATGTT
>UQVR01000012.1 GCA_900544625.1 uncultured Mycoplasmatota bacterium | reverse complement strand
ATAGAGTTAAAGATCAATGGGCTCAAATTGATGTTCAATTAAAAAGAAGATTTGATTTAATTCCAAATTTAGTAGAAACTGTTAAAGGTTATACTAAACATGAATCTGAAACACTTGAAGCTGTAATTAAAGCTCGTAATACTTATGTATCTGCGACTTTACCTGAAGATCAAATGAAAGCTGATGGAGAACTTACTCAAGCAATTTCTAAGTTATTTGCTTTAACTGAAAGTTATCCAGATTTAAAAGCAAATACTAATTTTCAAGCTTTACAACAAGAACTTACTGAAACTGAAAGCAAAATTGCTGCCGCTAGACAATTTTATAATGATACTGTTTTAGTATATAATAATAAAATAGATATGGTTCCAAGTAATATTATTGCTAGTTTATTTAAGTTTACTAAAGAAGCTTTCTTTGAAGCAAACGAAACAGAACGAGAAAATGTTCAAGTTAAATTTTAAAAAGACGTTCTAAACGTCTTTTTTTGAGAGGAGTTGGGAGTTAATGAAAAAAGTTTTAGTTGCGATTATTTGTTTTTTATGTATTCCTGTAGTTACTTTAGCAGCAGATTATGATATAGAACACTTTTATATAGATGCAACACTTAAAGATAATGGTGATATGGAAGTTTCGGAGTTAATTGTTCTAGATGGAACATTTAATGGCTATGAAAGAGATATAATTTATCAAAGCAGTTATACAAATTATAATGCAAGTAATATTGAAAATTTAAGTGTTAGTGCTAAACATGTAAATAAAGTATCATTTGAAACTTTTTATGAATATTTTGATACTTTTAGTCAAGTAACTTATGCAAATAATGGTGATATGGGAAAATATATTTTATCGAGCTTAAGTGATGGTATTAGATTAAGAATGTATTACAGTACTGATAATGAATCTACAGCATTTTTAATTAAATATACATTGAAGGATGTTGGTATTTTACATAGTGATGTAGTGGAATATTATTGGAACTTTATTGGTAATGGATTTGAAGATGATATTAAAGATTTACAAATTAGAGTTAATTACCCAAGTAAAATGAATAAAGATGATTTTAGTTGGTGGTTTCATGGACCATTAACAGGAAATTCTGATATCGTCAATGTAAATAGTGCATACACAAGCGTTTTAGCTAGTGTAAAAAAAGTTTCAGCTTATGAAGCAGTTGATTTTAGAACAATAGTACCTAAAGATGGATTTAATGAATTATTATTTAAAAAAATCGATAATGAAGAAGTAAAGACAAGTATTATCGAACATGAAGATGAAATAGTAGCAAAGGATTTAGAGAAAATTAAGAAAAATAAAAAATTGTTTTATACCTTTGAAGGACTATCAGTGATTTATTATGTAATATTAATAATTGTTTGGATATACGTATATAAAAAGTATGATAAAGAAAGAACACCAAAATTTAATTTGGAGTATAATAGAGAATTTATTGATGATTATAATGTTGAGGTTATTGATTATTTGATGAATAGCAATATTACACCGAATGCTATGAGTGCATCAATTATGAATTTGATTTATAAGAAAAATATTAAAGCTGAAAAAATACTTGAAGAAAAAGATGGTTATAAATTTACCTTGTTAAATAGAGATAATTTAAATGAAACAGAAAATTATTTAGTAGATTTTTTATTTGATAGAGTAGGAACTAATAATGAATTTACAACAAGTAAATTGAAAAAATATGCAAAATCTACACAAACTTGTGATAGATTTATGAGTAGTTATACAAAATGGAAAAATAAAGTAATTGAAGATGGGAAAAATCAAAATTTTTTTGATAAACTACCAGGTAGATTTGGTTATGGATTTTTTATGTTATTGGTAGCTTTTTTGATATATTTATTTGGAGTAATAGTATTTCATGTTGAATTTTTCTTGATTCATACTTTAATATTTGCAGCAATTATATTTATTGTTTATATTGGAACTATAAAAAGAAAGAGTGAAAAAGGTATAGAAGACTATACTAAATGGAAAGCTTTTAAAAAATTCTTAAATGATTTTGGGACTTTTGATACTAAAGAATTACCAGAAATAATATTATGGGAAAGATATTTAGTTTATGCAACAATATTTGGATTAGCTGATAAAGTTGAAAAAGCAATGAATGTAAAAATTAAAGAATTAGATGTGTCAAATATGTATGGTAATAATTATATTTTTATTAATTACTATAATTTGACATCATCTATTAATCATTCAATTAATCAAGCATATCAAGGCGCACAATCAACCATAACTAGAGAAAGTGCTAGTGCATCAGGTGGTTCTTTTGGAGGACATGGTGGAGGATTTTCTTCTGGCGGTGGCTTTGGTGGAGGAGGCGGCGGTGGCCGAGGCTTCTAAAATATAATTTAAAGAGCAAAAATTAGGCTCTTTTTTTAATCTTAAATTTCACTAAAAATAAGAGAGATATGACTTGAATATCTTGGTATGATAAAGGCATGAAAAAGGCTAGAGAAAAAACACTTTTAACAATGATTGATTAAAGGATAAAGAAGATGTATTTATATATGATATAAATCTAGAAGAAAAGTATATTCAAAATACTGAAAAGATTGTGGCTGTAACAGGATTAAGTGAAGAAGATATAAAAAATGTAGAAATTAATAAATAGAATTTAAAGGTAATAAAAAGAAACATTTAATTTAATTTGACAGACTATTTGTTAATATGTTAAAATATTATCTTCTTATGAAGAGAAAGTTTAGTGGTTGAAGTGAAAAAACAAGATGAACAAAAGCATTTTCTTAGTTTAATGGCAAGAATTGGAGATTATGTCTTTATTGATATATCAAAACTTGATATTTCTAATGGGTATTATCCAAGTTCATTGTCTGACATAGATTCTTTTACAATGCATTTTTCTGTGGATGAAATTATGAATTCAATCAAAAGAGCAAATTTAGCAAGTAATAAATATTTAAACGGTACTTTAGTTATTGAGGATAATCAAAAGCATAATCCAATAATAGTGATTGATAAAGATTTTTATAATAATTTTAGAATTGATTTATTTTTAAGTGAAAAGATGAATAAGAAAAGTTCTTTAAATAATATATTAAATAAATTTAGAGCTGTTTGTAAAGATAAAGTTATTGAAGATAGTTTTATTCTTGCTATTAAAAATAATAACCTAGATTTAGCAGTTGATATATTATTTAATTTGCCATATATAACTTTAAGAAAATTTATTGTTTATTTAATTGAATTACGAAATAAAGAATTAGAAGAGTTGAAAAATAAAGAAAGAATTCGTGATAAAACAGCATAAAAATCTGTTTTTTTTCTATATTATGTATTATAATATAAATAGGGAAGTGATTTTTATGTTTAAGAAAAAAAATGAAATAGACACTGGTGGATTAAATGAAATTATATATTTAAGTAAAAACATATTAAAGTTACTTTTTATTATTTTAATTATTGGAATTGTTTTAGCTGGTACAATTCTTTTGAAAGAATTGGGAGCATTTAAATTTATTGGAGGAGTTTTAAGTGTACTTGCGCCTTTATTTATTGGCTTTGTAGTAGCTTGGTTATTTGCACCTATAGTAGACAAACTTACTAAAAAAGGTATGTCAAGGATACTTTCATCGATGATTGTTTATATAGTTTTCATTGCTTTTTTGTTAGTATTTTTTAGAATATTTATTCCAATTATTTATAATGAATTAAATGAACTTATAAAAACTTTGCCAAGTATATTAAGTAAAATAACTGATTTTATAAATAATATTTTTGATAAACTAGATACAGATGCTTTTGATATGAATGCTGTAAAGACTAATATATTAGACGCTATTACAATGTATGGGACTAGTATTTCAAGTAATTTACCAACCACGATTGTGAGTATTATGTCAAATTTAGTTAGTGGATTAGGTACAATTTTCTTTGGTCTTATTATTGGTTTATATATGTTGTTTGATTTTGATAATGTTACGAATTTACTTCTTAAAGTTATACCAGTTAAACATCAATTGGAGGTTGCATCACTAGTTGAAAAAATTGGATTTGAAGTTAGAAAATGTGTAAATGGAACATTATTAGTAGCTTGTATGGTATTTGTTTGTGATACAATTGGTTTTAGCGTTATTGGTTTAAAATCAGCATTATTATTTGGATTATTTTGTGGTATTACAGACTTAATTCCATATATTGGCCCATATTTAGGTACTGCAGTGGCCACAGTTGTTGGTCTTACACAAAGTCCTTTAATTGGACTTGGAGTCTTTATTATAGCTTGCGTTGTTCAACTTGTTGAGTCATATGTTTTACAACCGATTGTCATGAGTAAAGCTACGAATTTACATCCTGTTATAATTATTTGTGGTCTTCTAATTTTTGGACATTTCTTTGGTATAGTAGGTATGATCTTAGCAACACCAATCATGTCAGTTATTAAAGTTATACTAGAATTTATTATTGAAAAATTCGAATTGTTTCAAAGAAAGAATGAAGAAGAAAAAGCAATGTGATAAAACATATTGCTTTTTATGACGGCTAGTGTTAAAATGATTTTTATGGAATATCTAGTTGATTGGGTGCTACCTTCTAATTAATTATATAGGAGGTTTGAGACATGACTAAAGATGGAATTATCATCGGGTTATGGTTGATTGTTATTCTGTTTTATCTAGTTTTGCTACTAAAGTAGAGAAATAAAAACATCTAAATCAACCGTGTTAATTTAGATGCATCCACTAATGTGATAACATCCAACATGTTAAATTGGATGTTCCATTTTATTTTATGCAAAATGCTTTGCTAGATACATATTAATACAGATTTAATAAATATCAATTTACTTGACAAGATTAAAAAATGTGTGTATATTAATAAATGTAATCGTTGATGTGAGATGTTATTTAAAGATTCTTATAGAAAGTTAGTGGTTGATGGAAACTAATAGAACGTTTAAATAATTGCTGCTTACAGAGATTAATCGGGTTGTTCCGTTATCAGAATTAAGTTAATTAAAGGATGGTACCGTCATTTATGACTCCTTTTGGACCATTCTTTTTTATTTTTTGAAAGGATTGATTATATGAAAATATTTGTTGTTGGTGGAAAAAGTGGAAGTGGCAAAAATGAAGTTGCTAAAATGATTGAAGAATTTTATATTTACAAATTAAAGAAATGTGTAACAACTGAATTTAGTAAATATATTAAATTGTTTGCTAAAGAACTAACTGATTGGGATGGAATAAGTCAAAATAAGCCTAGAAGATTTTTACAAACTTTTGGTGCTAAAGTTAGAAGTTATGATGAAAGATTTTTAACTAAGAGAATGATTGAAGATATTTCATTATATGAAGATTTTGCTGATGTTGTAATAATTAGTGATGCAAGAATGCCTTTGGAATTTGAAGATATGAAAGAAAATTTTGATGATGTTACAAGTATTCTTGTGATAAATAATTTTGCTCCGAGTAAACTTACTATCGAAGAACAAAGTGACATTACAGAAAGAGCGCTTGAAAATTACGATGAATTTGATTATATAATTGCTAATGATGATTTAGCTAAAACAAAAGAAAAAGTATTTAAAATGTTGGAGGAATTAAAATGAATATAAAAGATTTATTTATTAACTTTTTTATAAGTAAAGGACATAAACAAATACCAAGTGCACCAGTAGTTCCTGAAAATGATCCATCTGTGTTATTTAATACTGCTGGTATGCAACCTTTAATACCATATTTGATGGGAGAGCCTCACCCTTATGGTACAAGATTATGTGATTATCAAAAATGTATTAGAACTAATGATTTAGATTCTATCGGAGATACTACCCACCATACTTTTTTTGAAATGTTAGGTAATTGGTCTTTAGGTGATTATTTTAAAGATGAAAGTATTGCATGGAGTTTTGAATTTTTAACTGAATATTTAAATATTCCTGTAGAAAGATTAGCAGTTACAGTTTTTGCTGGTAATGAATTAATTCCTTTTGATGAAGTAAGTTATAATAAATGGCTTAGTTTAGGCATAAAAAAAGAAAGAATAGCTAGGACTGTTGAAGATAATTTCTGGATAGCTGGGGCATCTGGTCCATGTGGCCCCGATACAGAAATATTTTATTTTAGAAGTAATGATGAAATTCCTAAAAACTTTGATCCTGAAGATGAAAGATGGGTTGAAATTTGGAATAATGTATTTATGCAATATTTTAAAGATGATGATGGTAATGTTACAGAACTTCCTAAGAAAAATGTTGATACAGGAATGGGGGTTGAAAGAGTAACAGCGATTCTTGAAGGCGTAAATGATAATTATAAATCAAGTATATGGAATGATGTAATCGATTTGATTAGTAATATTTCTAATTTGCCATATGAAGGTAATGAAGAAAGTATGAGAATTATTGCTGATCACATTAGAACTGCGGTATTTATTAGTGCTGATCCAGTAGGAATTAAACCAAGTAATACTGATCAAGGTTACATTTTAAGAAGATTAATAAGAAGAGCAATAAGACATGCTAAAAAATTAAATATTGATATAAATAGTAATTGGGAAGAACAAATAGCTAGATTACTTATTTCTAAATATAAAAAATATTATAGTGAACTTGATAGTAATGAAGCTGTTGTTTTAGAAGTTTTGAAAAACGAAAAAGAAAAATTTAATAGAACTTTAGAAAAAGGTTTAAGAGAATTTGCTAAAGTAAGTAATAAAGATATTGATGGAGATGTAGCATTCCATTTATATGATACTTATGGTTTTCCAATTGAGTTAACTGAAGAACTTGCTCATGATGCAGGAATAAAAGTTGATGTTAAAGGTTTTCAAGAAAAATTTAAAGCACATCAAGAGTTATCAAGAACTGCTTCTGCTGGAAAATTTAAGGGAGGACTTGCTGGAAATAGCGAAATTGAAACTAAATATCATACCGCAACTCATTTACTTAATGCTGCTTTAAAAGTTGTGGTGGGTCATGATGTTCATCAAAAAGGAAGTAATATTACTGATGAAAGAATGCGCTTTGACTTTAGTTGTGATCATAAATTAAGTGATGAAGAAAAACAAAAAACTGAAGATTTAGTAAATGAATGGATTAATGAAGGCCTAGATGTTCGTGTTCAGGAAATGAAAAAAGAAGATGCTATTAAAAGTGGGGCAGAATGTATGTTTATTGAAAAATATCCAGATATAGTTACTGTTTATTCTATTGGTGATGTTTCTAAAGAGTTATGTGGTGGTCCACATGTTAAAAATACTAGTGAACTGGGACATTTTAAAATTAAGAAAGAAGAAGCGTCTAGTGCTGGTGTTAGAAGAATTAAAGCAATTTTAGAAGAAAAATAATTTATTTAAAATAGATAATATGTAGATGTTATACGAATTATCTATTTTTTAATAGTTTTAAATGAGGTATATATGAAAGAATATAAACAATTAGGTGCTTATGGTTTAGTTTTAATTAAATTTTAATAAAATTTAATATTTTACTTGCCAAAAGAAATATTGTTTGATATATTTGTCTTAACGCGAAAGGAATTGTTTTTAAAGATTAAAGTCATTTTATTATATGGTATCTAAGTAATAATGACTTTTTTTGCGTGTTAAGGAGGTGTAGATGAACATATTAAAAGTAAGCAATCTTACAAAAACATATAAGGTTGCAGTAAGAAATAGTGGTCTTAAGAATGCTTTTAAATCTTTTATAAAAAAAGAATATAATGAAGTAAAAGCTGTAGACGATATTTCTTTTGAATTAAAAAAAGGTGAAATTGTTGGCCTTATTGGACCCAATGGTGCTGGTAAAAGTACAACTATTAAAATGTTAACTGGGATACTTAAACCAGATAGTGGAAATATTAAAGTTTTAGGAATGAATCCAAGTGAAGAAAGAGTAAAATATGTCAAAAATATTGGAGTTGTGTTTGGTCAAAAAAGTCAGCTTTGGTGGGACATACCTGCAGAAGATTCATTTGATTTATTAAAAGAAATTTATAAGATACCAGATAAATTATATGAAAATAATAAAAATGAATTAGTAAGTATTTTGCATCTTGAAGAAATAATTAAGAAACCTGTTAGACAATTAAGTCTTGGGGAAAGGATGAAATGTGAATTAGTGGCATCACTTTTACATAATCCTAAAATATTATTTTTAGATGAACCAACGATTGGTTTGGACGCTGTTAGTAAAGTAATTGTAAGAAACTTTATTAAAGATATTAATAAAAAGAAAAATGTAACTATAATTCTTACAACCCATGATATGAGAGATATTGAATCTTTAGCAAATCGATTAATTATTATTGGTAAAGGTAAAAAACTTTATGATGGGGATATAAAAGATATTAAAGAAAAATATACTAAAAACAAAATTGTTGAAATTTTCTATAGTGATTTACAAAAAATACCTGATATTAAAAATACCAAAATTATTAATAAAGAAAAAGATGTTGTTAGAATTTTAATTGATACAAAAAAGATTAGTGTTTCATCTATAACTTTGGAATACTCAAAAGTTTGTGAAATAAAAGATGTAAATATAATTGAAAAAGGAATTGATGATATAATTTATGATTTATATCAAGAGTTAGGTTTATGAGTCTTTATATAAAATATTTTAAATTAAGACTAATGACTATTTTTCAATATAGAGCTTCAGCTTTAGCAGGTATCGCAACTCAATTTTTCTGGGGATTTATGATGTTATTTATTTATACTGCCTTTTTTTCTTCAGGTGTTGATGTGGGAATAAGTTTAAAAGAAACTATAGCTTATCTTTGGCTTTATCAAGCATTTTTATCATTTCTAGGAGTTAGATTTGCTTTTCCAGAAATAACAGATGCTATAAAAAATGGGAGTGTTGCGTATGAAATTGTAAGACCTTATAATCTTTATTATTGGTGGTATGTAAAAGTAATTACTAAAAGGGTATCAAATGGTATTTTAAAATTTTTGCCAGTTATGATTTTAGCTTTTCTATTACCAGAACCTTATAATTTACCTTTGCCATATAGTTTTGCAAGTTTTTTCTTATTTATTATTACATTTATTTTAGGCACTTTCTTAGTTTCAGCATTAAATTTACTTATTTATACTATTGGTTTTTATACCTACAATGCATCTGGAATAGGAAGTATATTAACTACGATAATGGATTTTCTAGCTGGAAGTTTAGTACCTGTTGTAATGTTACCTGCATTTATACAAAAAAGTACTTACTTTTTGCCATTTAGATTTATAAGTGATTTACCATATAGAATTTATTCTGGAAATATTGGTATTCTTGAAGGAAGCTATTCAATTTTTATCCAATTAATTTGGATATTAATATTAGTTTTTATAGGAAACTTAATCGTAAAAAAATCTTTAAGAAAGGTATTTATACAAGGGGGGTAGTATGAGATTAGTATTAAAATATATTTCAATGTATTTAAAAAGTGAGCTTGAATATAAGTCCTCATTTATTATGACTTTAATTTCACAGCTTATAACGGTTAGCTTAAGTTCTTTTACGGTTGTAATTTTGATGGATAAATTTAAATTTTTAAATAACTATAATATTTATGAGGTTATTATAGCAATTGCTATAGTTCAATTTGGCTTTAGTCTTGCAGAAACATTTGCTAGGGGCTTTGATAAATTTTCAGAATTAATTAAAAATGGTACCTTAGACATATTATTAATTAGACCACGAAGTATATTTATGTCAGTGTTTGGAAGTAATTTGGAATTTACTAAAATAAGTAGAGTGATTGCAAGCTTAATTTTGTTTATTATTGGGGTTGTAAATTTAGATTATAACACAAGTATTCTAGGATATCTTTATATGTTTAGTTTACTTTTATTTAGCGCTTTAATTTATACATCAATTTTTATATTTTCAGCTTGTTTTTGTTTTAAAACTATTGAAGGTTTGGAGTTTATGAATATATTTACTGATGGTAGTAAAGAATTTGGTCAATATCCAATGGATATGTTTAAAAAGGAAGTTTTGTTATTATTTACATTTTTAGTGCCTCTGGCTTGTGTAAATTTTTATCCTTTAAAATTTATTTTAGGAAAAAGTAATAATATTTGGTTTTTAATAAGTCCATTATATACTTTGATAATTTTTGTTATATCAGTTTTATTATTTAAAAAATGTATTAAAAATTATGAAGGAGCTGGTAGTTAATGGAATTTGATAATGAAGTAAAAAAGTTAGAAGAAATTAAAAGTACTTATAAAGATTTAACACACGAATATGAAATAAAGATTCAAAATGCAATTAAAGAACATAAGAAAAATCCTTTGTTATATTCATCACTAATTGATCAATATAATAATAAATTAGCGATGTTAAAGAAAACTATTAATAATCCATTTTTTGGAAGAATTGATTTTCAAAATAATAATGATGAAAATTTGATTTGTTATATTAGTAAAGTCGGGGTTCTTGATGAGGATGGTAATGCCATAACTGTGGACTGGAGAGCTCCGATTTCCACTCTTTATTATGATTCTGATGTTGGAAAAGCTCAATTTACTTCACCAGCAGGATTAGAAAAAGGTATTTTAAATTTAAAAAGACAATATACAATTGAAAATGGAAAACTAATAAATTTTCAAGATGTTAATACAATATCAAATGATGAATTATTAAAACCATTTTTAGAAAATAATATTGATAAAAGATTAAAAAATATTGTTTCAACCATTCAAAGTGAACAAAATGCCATAATTAGAAAGCCATTAAATGAAAATAATATTATTCAAGGGGCAGCCGGTTCAGGTAAAACTACTGTTGCATTACATCGAATTGCATATTTAGTATATAATGAACAAAAAAAATATAATGAAGATGCTTTTTTGGTAATTGGACCTAATAGTTATTTTATGAAATATATTTCTAGTGTTTTGCCGGACTTAGATGTATTTAATGTCAGTCAATATACTTTTTTAGATATTGTCAACAATTATTTAAAAGAAAAAATAAATATAATAGATCAATCTGAAGTATTAGAAAATGTTTTAGAGGGAATGGATACAAGTATTATTAAATTTAAGTCTTCTTTGTTATATAAAGATATTGTGGACGAATATATTAATGATTTAGAAGAAAGTATTGTTCATGGTCCAATTAAACTTATGAATTATACTCTTTTTAAAGAAGATGTAATAGAGAAATTTATTAATAAAAAAACTTTAGGAATTGTAGAAAGAATAAATGAATTTATAAAATATGCAAAAAGCTATATTAAAAAACATGAAGATGTCATAAAGAATAATTATTGGAATATTTATAGAGAAGAATATTTAACAAGTAATGATGAAAAAAGAAAAAAAGAAATATTAGATGTAACTGAAGGATTTAATAAAAAGATAAAAAATATTGATAGTTTATTAAAAGATTACTTTAAGGATTATACTTTAAAACCTTTATCAATATATCGTAATTTTATAAGTGTTTTTGATAAATATAGTAATTATCCGCTAAATAAAGAAGAGGATATAAAAAAAATAAATAAGAAAACTTTAGGTTATGAGGATCTAGCAGCTTTAGTATATATTAATTTGAGATTTTATGGCTATAAAGGTAATGATAAATATATTCATGTTGTATTAGATGAGGCTCAGGACTTTAGTTTATTTCATTATTTTGTAATAAAGAAATTATTTAAAAATGCTACATTTAGTATATTCGGAGATTTAGCACAATCTATTTATTCTTATCAGTCAATTGATAATTGGGAAGATGTTAAAAGTATTATTTATAATAATGATATTAATATTTTGTTCCTCGATAAAAGTTATCGTACAACATGTGAAATTATGGCTGCTGCTAATAAGGTATCTGGTATGTATGGATTTGGAATGGCCCAATCATTTTTAAGACATGGACCTGAAGTATCGTTTATTAAATATAATATAATCAATTTACTTGAAAAAATAGATACTTTGAAGAAAAGTGGATATAGCAATATTGCTGTTATTTGTAAAAGCAAAAAATCTATTGAAAAGTATGTTGAAGATATAAATGTTTCTGGAGTAAGTGTTATTACAAGTTATTTATCTAAAGGCTTAGAGTTTGAC
Organism: uncultured Mycoplasmatota bacterium; assembly: GCA_900544625.1. GTDB lineage: Bacteria > Bacillota_I > Bacilli_A > RF39 > UBA660 > Onthocola_B. The sequence goes on along the minus strand of UQVR01000012.1, from coordinate 22,587 downwards.
TGTTGTATAGTTATAGATATGGATTTTGATAGAAATAATATGCTTGAAATGAAACTTCTTTATGTTGCAATGACTAGAGCTTTGCATGAATTAATTATAGTTACAAAATAAAAGTCTTGGCAATATTTTAGTTTTATTGTATACTTTAAGTAAAGTGAAGGTGATTATATGTATAGTGTATTATTAAGTAAGATTGAGTTTGGTTTTCCTTTAATAAAGAATAGGTTAAAAGAAATAGTTAATGAAAATATGAAGGTTGTAGTTATACCATGGGCTTTTCCAGTTGAACTTGATTATGATAGGTTAGTAAATGAATATTTTAAAGAAGGAGAAAAGAAGTATAATAAATATATTAATTCTTTGTTAGAACTAGGCATAAAAAAAGAAAATATAACTATTTTAAATTGTTATGAAAAAGATACTTCTAACTTTAAAAACATAATAAATAATGCAGATTTATTAGTTTTACCTGGAGGCAATCCTGAAATGTTTTTTAGTAAGGTAGTTCAAGAAACTGAAATACTTTATGAAATAAAACATTTTAAAGGAATAATAATCGGAGAGTCTGCTGGTGCTTGTTTGCATTTTAAAAGATATTTTATAACTGCTAGAAATAATTATTATAAATATTTTGCTTGGTATGATGGTTTTGGCGTTTTAAATGATTCATTTTATATAGATGTTCATACTATAAATAATAGATTATATTTGAATTCTTTAGAAAAAATAGCTAAAGAAAAAAATAAAACTCTTTATGCAATATATAATGATGGGGCATTAATTTTAAATAGAGAAAATAATGAAATAGAATTATTTGGAAAAGTGGGAATCTATAAATGATAAAGTATTTGTTTAGTAATGTTGATAAAGTTAATGGTTTTAATGAACAACAGATTAAATATTTAAGTATAGATTTAAAAACTTGTAAAAGTATCTTATTTGTTCCTGGAGATTATGATAAAGAAAAATATATTATTTATAAAGATAAAATTATTAATTGGCTTAAAAGTATTGAGGTTAGTTTTAGTGAATGTTATTTGACTGGTCTAGACGATGAATTAAAGAGTTATGATGTAATTTTTTTAATGGGAGGTAATCCAATCAATCAAATTGAAATTATAAATAAAATTAATCTAAAAAATATAATTAATAAAGCAAAAGTTGTAATTGGAGTAAGTGCCGGAGCTATAAACTTGAGTAAAGAAGCAATCTATTTTAATGATTATAGTGAAAAAGTAGAAATGTATGATGGTATTGGCTTAACAGATATTAATGTATATCCTCATTTTGATATAACTAATGAATATTTTGTAGAAGAAGTAAAAACGGTAAGCAGATTAAAATCTTTAATTGCTTTACCAAATAATTCATTTATAAAAATAGATGATAAACAAATTGAATTTATTGGTGATTCTTTTAAAATAGATAAAGAAAATATAATCAAAATTAATTAAGGAGCTGATAAAATAATGAAAGAAATAATATATAATAATGATAATATTAATTTAAGTGATATAACGAGTATAAGCGTAAGAATAAAAGTATTATTGATAAATAATGGTAAGTTATTAATTGGGAATGAAGATGGATGTTTTATGTTTATCGGGGGACATAAAGAAGATAATGAAAAATTAATTGATACTTTAAAAAGAGAAGTAAAAGAAGAAACCGGTATAGAGTTAGATAGTGAAGTAATAAATGATCCATTTTTAAAAATAATTTATTTAAATAAAGACTATCCAGATAAGGGTGAAAATAGAGAAAGTGATATTTATTATTATGCCGTTGAAACTAACAAATTACCAGATTTAGAAAATGTTAATTATACTGAAAGTGAAATAAATAAACATTTTGAATTAATAAATATTGATTTAAATAATGCAATTGATATTATAAAAGAAAATATTTCAAATCATAAAGATAACGAAATAATATCAAAAGATATGATTATTGCTTTAGAAGAATATGGGAGGATAAAATAATTATGCAAATGGAAACTGAAATTACTGTATTAGTAAAAAGTGATTATGAAACACTACAAAAAGAATTAAAAGAAAAGGGATTTCAAATTGATGAAGAGTATACTTTAAATGATGTGTATATGTTAGACGAAAGAATTGATATTTCTAATATGAGTTATTTAGAAATTTTAAAGAATTGTATTTTAGTAAGAAATATCATTGGCTTTGAAATGGAATTATTATATAAATATAAAAAGTATGATACTAATGGAGATATATTAGAACAAGGTAAAGTAAAGTGCCCAATTACAGATGTTGATAAAGCAGTTAGATTTATGGAAACTATCCATTATAAGAGAATGTTTGATATTAATGATGATTGTATTGTTTATACAAATGGAAAAAATAAATTGGCTGTACAACTTGTAAATGATAAATATATATTTATTGAAATGGAATCAGATGAAAATAATGGAATAAGTGTAGATGAAATGAAGAGTGATTTATTAAGTTATAATTTACCTATTGATGAAAGTAATTTCTTTGTAAAAAAAGCTGAATTGATGTTAAAAGAAGTTTTGAAAAAATAACAGTGTTTTAATGGTTATGAATAAAATTTATATCGTTAAATATGGTGAAAAAGATTTTTTATCCTTTTTTCTAATAATTGTTCTTCAGTTAAACTTAATGTGTGGGCATTTAATGAACATGCTATTAAGTTTTTTGAAGGAATGGGAATTGGTGTAAAAACTATGATTCTTGAAAAAATATTAAATAAACATTGAAAAAACATTGACACAGTGAATAATATATAATATATTGTTAATGTAAGTTATTCAATGAAAGGAGTGTGATTAAGATGAAAAATTTACAAATAATAAAAAAATGTAATGCAGAATTAATCACACTTTGTGCTATTTAAAATATATTTAAATATCATTTCATTTTTGAGAAAGTTCTGCATTGAGCAGAATTTTTTTGAAATTGGAGGAAAAATGGTATACAAATTAAATATTAATGATAGGGCAGCTCTAGCTATCAAAAATAAAACTAAAAGAATTGAAATTAGGGCAAATAAAGATGAAAAAATAGATTATGGTAAGATTAACAAAAATGACATAATAGAATTTACAAGTAATAATTTAGGTATTTTTTATACAGAAGTAAAAGAAGTAAATTACTATAAGAGTCTTGAAGAATTATTAACTTTAGAAGGAACCAGATATACAACATCAAGTACAAATGATTATGATGAAGCCATTAAAAATGTTTATAAACTAGATGGATATGAAGAATCAATAAAAAGTTTTGGTGTTTGTGCTATTCATATTGAATATTTATATAATGAAAATACTATTTGGGATGAATTATATGAAAAAGCTAAAAATGTAAGAAATGGTAGACGAGTTTCGAAAATGATTAGTGCTGGAGGTGTTGGAGCTGCAATTCTTACTAAAAACCATCATATTTATACTGGAGTATGTATTGATACCTCTAGTTCACTTGGAATGTGTGCTGAAAGAAATGCTATTGCTAATATGATAACAAATGGTGAAAATGAAATTTTAAAATTGGTTTGTATTGATTCACGCGGAGAAGTAGCCTCTCCTTGTGGAGCATGTCGAGAATATTTAATGCAACTTTCTAAAAATAGTAAAAATATAGAAATACTAATGAATGAAAAAACTAAAAAAATTGTTAAGTTGGAGGAATTAATCCCTGATTGGTGGGGTTATGATAGAGTATAATGAAAAATATAAGTTAGTTATTCCTAAGGAGAATGAATATTTTTATAAAGAAAAATTAGAAAGTGATGCAAAAACAATGAGCTATAATGCCGGTTATGAGGTAACATATAGTGGTTATGATTATAAAACTGGTTGTATAGAGTTTAATAAAGAAAATTGGTTTAAGATATTAATTGATGATAAAAGATATTTTGCTTATATAAAAGATTGTGATATTAATGAGTATATTGGATATGTAAATTATCATTATAATGAAATAGATGATATTTATGAATGTGGAATTTTGATAGAATCTAAATGCAGAAGTAAAGGATATGCAAAAGATGCGTTAAGGTTATTAGTTCGTGAAGCAAATAAAAATGGAATAAAATATTTATATGATACTTTTGAAAAAGAAAGAGAGCATACTTTAGAATTATTTTTGGGTTTAGGGTTTGAAATTTACAAAGAAACAAAATGGAAAAAATTTGATAATGATGTTGATGGAGTTATTGTAAGAATAAATACAAGTAAAGTATTACCTGATATAACAAAAGTAAACAATATTTATGATGTAATAGATTTTATGAAAGATAATATTAGATATGGATGGATAGATATAAATGGTGAAGTGCATATTGGTAATATGAAGAACTTTAGAAAGCTATATAGAACTATGACTATTGATGATATCTTATCTCATGGAATTGGAACTTGTATTGAACAAGTTAATTTGATGCATTATTTATTAGATAAAATTAATGTAACTAATAAAATGTTTGTAACAAGAATTTATGAACCAGATGACTTTAATGAATTAGATAAAGAAGAACACATGCATGCTTTTATATTATGTTTTATTAATAATAAAGTTTATCATATAGAACATGCAAATTGGTATAATATTGGAATATATGAGTATGAAAGTGAAGATGTTGCAAAAGAAAAGATAAATAAGTATTATGTTGAACTTTCTGAAGGTATTCCTAGACCTTTAACAGAAATTTATAATATAGAAAGTGGGTTGTCTTTTAAAGATTTTAATAAATATGTAAATAGTTTAAATATGGAGGTAATATGAAAATAATAGAATATGAAGAAAAATATCTTAATGATGTAAAAAATTTATTAGTAGAGTTAGAAGAATATATTTTAAGTATTGATGAAGATAATTTAGATCAATTGCATCCAGAATATAAAGATAAAATGGCGTTATTAGATTTAGAAGAAGTAAATGAAAATAATGGTAAATGCTTTTTAGCTATTGAAGATGAAAAAGTAGTCGGCTTAATAATGGGAGTGGTTAGAAAATATGATGAGTATGATTATTTAGATTATAAATGTCCAAAATGTGGAGTAGTTACTGAACTTGTTGTATCTAAGAATATAAGAGGTAAAGGTATTGGCAAGGAGTTAATGCAAGTAATGGAAAAATATTTTAAGAGTATTGAATGTGAATATATTAGTATTGAAGTATTTGCTTATAATAAAAATGCTATTAGATTTTATGAATCTGAAGGATATCATACAAGATGTTTAATGGATATAAAGAAAATATGAGGTTAATATGTTAGATAATTATAAATGTATTATAGCAAATAAAAACCAAATTATAGAAAAATGGGACGAAGAGATAAAAAGACATAATTATTCTGAAGAATGGAAAATATATAAAGAACATTCTTTAAGTAATATGGATACTAGAATTGTTTATATGGGAATACTTGATGGAAAAATTATTACTGAGGCCACTGCGATTGTATCTAGTAAAGATACTTGTATGGAAAATAAAGATGATTTGGTTGATAATGGTAAAGCTTATTTGTCAGCATTTAGAACAAATAAAGAATATGAAAATCAAGGATATTTTTCTAAACTATATAAGTTTATGGAGAATGATTTAAAAAGTAAGGGATTTAAGTCTTTAACTCTAGGAGTTGAGCCAAAAGAGGTTAGAAATATACAAATATACTTTAATTGGGGATTTACTAAATATATTAAAACAGGTTATTGTAAATATGCTGATGGTGAAATAGTAGTAGTAAATTATTATGAAAAAGAAATTAATTAATGATTTTTACTCAAAAGTTTGATACAATCATAGATAAGGAGATGATTTAAATGAAGAAAATAACTTTTGTAACAGGGAATTGGTCAAAAATTTTAAGTGCCAAACAAATATTGGAACCTTTAGGGATTGAGGTTAACCACGTTAAAATGGAAACAACTGAAATTCAAGCAGATAGTGTTGAAGATATTGCAATGCATTCTGCCAAAGAAGCTAGTGAAAAACTTAAATGTAATGTTTTAAAAAATGATACTGGTTTATTTGTTGAGGCTTTAGGTGGTTTTCCTGGTCCTTATACTCATTATGTTGATGAAAGAATTGGTGAAGATGGACTTCTTAAACTTCTGGAAAATGTAGAAAATAGAAATGCTTGTTTTATTGAAGCTTTTGCTTATTGTGAATATGGAAAAAGTCCGATAGTATTCAAATCAATTACAAAAGGTACAATTGCAAAAGAAAAATCAGGAACCTTTGGTTGGAGTTGGGATTTTATCTTTATTCCAGAAGGATATGATAAAACAATGGGAAACTATAATGATGATGAAAGATGTCATGTTTGGAATACTGATGGTTATAAAGAACTTGCAGAATTCTTAAAAGAAAATTAACTATGATTAAAGTTATTGCGTTTGATTTAGTAGGAGTTTTGGTTAATGAAAGAGACATTGTTTTATCGAATGAAGAAGAAAAATTAGAAAGATTATTTGGACCTAATTTAAGCGATGATGATTATCTTAAGAAAGCAAAAGAAATTGTTTGTAATGAAGAAAATATAGTAAATATTACAAAAATATTAATTAATAAATTATATAAAGTAAAAGAGAAGGAAATATTTAAAAAAATTAAAAAAATAAATAGTAAGGTAAAAATTGTTGTTGCAACTAATCATGTATCCTTTGTAAAAGAATTTATTAATAGTCATTTTGATATAAACTATTTAGATGATTTAATTATATCTGCTGAGATAAACAGAATAAAACCTAAGTTAGATTTTTATGAGTTTATATTAGATAAATATAAAATAAATGCAAATGAATTATTATTTTTGGATGATAATATAAAAAATGTAAATGGTGCAAATGCATTAGGTATACAAACAATTATGGTTGAAAAAAATAATGATTTAGTTAGTGAAATAGAATTTTATATAAAAAATAAATAAGGTTGGAGAATTAGTATGAAAAAGCTGGTTATAAATAAAAATAATCTTGAACTAAAAGATATAAATGAATTTGTTTATAGACCTAGAGCAATTATAATTAATTCTAATAATGAAATTTTATTAGGTTTTTGTAATAATACATATCAGTTTTCTGGTGGCTTTTTAGAAGATAATGAAACGTTGATTGAAGGATTAAAAATAGAAATATTAGAAAAGTCAGGTATTTTATAAATAGATAATGGGTCAATATCCAGTTATATGTCAAAATATATATGCTTGTAAGTTTGTGTTAGTTAACACGGTTTTATATGTTAATGATTTAAAAGTTGCAATTGAATTTCCAGAAAATCATTAATCTTATATTTATAATAAGGAGGACATAATAAATAAAAATACGATAAAATCAGAAACAAAAAGACTTATTGAATAAAATGGTGTAGGTATAAATGGTGAAAAAGTAAAATCTATAGATATGATTATCACAAAAGATATGTTAGAAGATAATGCATTATTAATACAAAAAGGTAAAAAGAAATTTATAAAAATGCTTTTTGTGTAATTATCTAAAATAAAAAAGTAAAGAACATAAGTTATTTGTTCTTTACTTTTTCTATTTTAATAGTATATCCGATTGGCCCAAGAATTTTTAATAAACTTAGAATTGATGGAGATGATGCTCCACATTCTATTCTAGCTATTTTTTCTCTTGAAACACCAGAATATTTGGAAAATAAATCTTGTGTTAAGTTATTTTCTTTTCTAAAACTTATAAATTCTTTAATGAATATCTCATTTAATTCTTCGGGATTATAAGCAACCTCAATATAGTTTTTATCATAGTCCATTTTTGTTTCACCACAAATATTGTATCAAATATGATACTAAATGTCAATATTTGGCTATTAATACAAGTAATAAAGTGATATAATGAAGCTATTAAAGGGGAGAAAATAATGAATCAATTAGAAGAATTTAGAAAAGATTTAGAAACTCTTACTGAAGAAGAGTGGCAAATTAGAAATGAATACTTAAAAAATATGCTAGAAGGAAAAATATGTGGTCCTATGACTGGATTTGCATCAATTGATAAACCTTGGTTAAAATATTTTGATGATGAATCATTTAAAGGAAAATATGAATCAAAAACATTGTATGAATATTTATTATTTAAGAATGCTAACAATTTATCTAAAATAGCTTTAAACTACTTTGGTACAAAAATAACATTTGAAAAAATGTTTAAAAAAATAAACGAAGTCAGTGAAAAATTAATTGCAATGGGATTAAAATCTGGAGATGTTGTCTCGTTATGTATAATATCTCAACCAGAAGTGGTTTATTTGATTTATGCATTAAATAAATTGGGTATTACAGTAAATATGATTGACCCAAGAACTAGTAAAGATGGTATAATTCATAAAATGCATGAAGCAAATTCAAGAACATTGTTTATGCATGATAGAGCACAAGAATTGGTAAGTGATTTTGTTGAAAATAATATTGCTGATAATGTTGTTTTATTATCACCATTTGACTCTTTACCATTTCCGATAAAAACTATTAAAAAAATAAATGATGTTAAAATTAATAAACCACATTATTATACATTTGAAGATTTTATGAAATTTCAAAATAACAAAAGGTTTGAATATAGACCAAATAATATTGCTATGATTTGTTATACAGGTGGAACAACTGGTGAACCAAAAGGTGTTAAACTTACTAATGATAATTTTAACTATATGTCATTTCAATACGAAAGACATGATTTAGGTACCAAAGCAGGTCAAAAGTTTTTAGCTATTATTACTCCAACATTTGCTTTTGGTGCTTGTAACTCATTGCATTTACCATTAACACTTGGGATGGAAACAATATTAGTACCTAAATTTGAACCTACTAATTTTCAAAGTTTATTACATAAATATCATCCAAATCATACAAATGCAGTTCCTAGTTATTATCAAACATTATTAGATGATAAAAGAATTGTATCAAGTGATGTAAGAAACTTTTATGGCGCGGGATGTGGCGGTTCTGATATGCTAGAAAAAGAAGAACAAAATATCATTGATAGATTTAAAGAATTAGGAAGTCCAGCTATGCCAATTAAGGGTTATGGTATGACTGAACTGGCATCTGCTGTTATCATTTGTACAAATAAATGTAATAAAATTGGTAGTGTAGGAATTCCTTTAGTAAGAAGTAATATAAAAATTATTGACCCTGAAACTAAAGAAGAATTAAATTATAATGAAACTGGAGAAATTTTATTAAAAAGTCCAACAATGATGGATGGATATTTAAATCATCCTGAAGAAACTAGTGAACTAATAAAAAGTTATGTTGATGGAACATGGGTTCATACTGGTGATTTAGGTTACGTAGATAATGATGGTTGTTTATTTATAAAGGGTAGAATTAAAAGATTAATTATTAAAAGAGGGATGAAAGTATTTCCAATCGAATTAGAAAATTTAATTGCAAATGCTAATATTGAAGGAATAGAAAATTGTTGTGTATTTGGAGTACCGGATGAAACTTATAGAGAGGTTCCAGTAGTTCAAGTGCAAATTAAAGATGATTATTTACAATATGAAGACGAAATACTTGAAAAAATAAAAGCAGTATGTATTAAAAGTCTTCCAGAATATGCTGTACCAAGTGATTATTTTGCTGAAGATATTCCCCAAACCGCAATGGGTAAAAACGATTTTGTTAGAGCAAGAAGGTTATATGATGTAAAAAAACAAAGACGATAATGTAAAATTTATCGTTTTTGTTTGATTATTGTTTTAAAAATGATATAATTATTATGTAGAGTAGAGGTGTAAAAATGACTTCAGGAATGATGATGACGATAGGATGCTTATTCTTTGGATTATTATTATTAATTACAGTTTTTAGTAAAGAAAGAATAAATACTTATGAAAATATAATTTTTAAAATAATTATTGTAGTTAGTTTTGTAGGATTGCTTTTGCATATTGGATGTTTTTTAACAATGACATATGCTGGTGTTAATAGCTTTATCAATTTTTTAGTCACTAGATTGTATTTAATATATTTAATTGCATGGATGGCATTATTTACTTTATATGTTATGGTTATTTGTTGTCAAAAAAAGGTTACAGAAGAAATTTTTCAAAAATATATTAATAGAATTTTAGTAATTAGTATAATATTTATTTGTTTAGCATTATTTTTGAAATTAGATTTTTATATGGATAATAAATATATTTATTCATATGGCCCAAGTGTTAATTGTGTATATATTTACTCTGTTTTATGTATTTTAATTTGGTCCTTATATTTATTAAGAAATATAAAAAGCGTGAGACAAAAAAAGTATACTCCGATATTTGCATTTATGTTATTGGGTTTTGTTGCTATGATGATTCAAAAAAAATATCCTGGATTACAACTTATAACTTCACTTGAAACTTTTATTTGTTATTTAATGTATTTTACAATTGAAAATCCTGATATTAAATTAATTAATCAATTAAATGTTGCTAAAGATGCTGCAGAAAAAGCAAATTTAGCTAAAACAGAATTTTTATCAAGTATGTCTCATGAAATTAGAACACCTCTTAATGCAATAGTGGGTTTTAGTAATATGTTACTTGATGATAAGAATTTGCCAGATAGTGCTAAAGAAGAAGTTAATGATATAGTAATGGCATCAGATAATTTGCTGGAAATTGTTAACGGTATTTTGGATATATCAAAGATTGAAGCTGGTAAGTTAGAAATAGTTAATACAGAATATGACTTTAAAAAAGTTACAACAGAACTTATTGCTTTAACTAGAGGAAGACTTGGAGATAAACCAATAGAACTTATTACTAAAATTGATGAGTCAATTCCTCAGGTGTTATATGGTGATGCATCAAGACTTAAACAAATCTGTGTAAATATTTTAACTAACGCAGTTAAATATACTATAGAAGGAAGTATTACATTTAGTATTAATTCAGTTGTTAAAAATAATGTATGTAGATTGATTATTTCAGTTGAAGATACAGGTATAGGAATAAAACAAGAAAACTTAAATAAGTTATTTAATAAGTTTGAAAGATTAGATTTAAAAGATAATATTACTATTGAAGGTACAGGACTTGGACTTGCTATAACTAAGAAACTTGTAGATATGATGAATGGAAAGATAGTTGTGCAAAGTGTATTTGGAAAAGGGTCTAAGTTTACAGTATCAATAGATCAAAGAATAGTTAAAAATCCAACTATAAAAGTTGAAGCAATAAATACAACTCATGAACATATTGAAGTTAAAAATAAAACTGTTTTAGTTGTGGATGATAATAAAATAAATCTAAAAGTTGCTGAAAGGTTATTACAAACTTATGGTGTTAATGTAGAATGTGTTGAAAGTGGGTTTATTTGTATAGATTACTTGAAAAGTGGCAAAAAATATGATTTAATATTAATGGATGATATGATGCCAAAGATGAGTGGGGTAGAAACATTACAAAAAATAAAAGTTGAAATACCAGAGTTTGATATTCCTGTGATAGCATTAACAGCAAATGCCTTGACAGGTATGAGAGAAAAGTATTTGGCGGATGGATTTAATGATTATTTAGCTAAACCAATTAATAAGGATGAATTAAATAGAATTATAAATGAATATTTAAATAAGGAATAAATAAGATTGAAGTTAATTTTTTTTTTTTAATTAATGTATCAAATTTGATACTAAAACTTAATAAAACCTTGTTTTTTTAAAAAATTTTTTTTATAGTAATAAAAAAGAGAAATTAGGTGGTTAAAATGAAATTAACAAAAAATGATGCAATTGATGTTGAATATTTAATTAATGAAGGATTGATTACTTCTGAAAAAGATCTTGTGGGAGATAATAAACCTTCATCTGTAATGTTTTCATATATGGTTAGAAAGTATGGCTATTTATTAAATGGGGACTTGTTAAGTGAAGATGAAATTCAAATAAGAAAAAAAATTAATACTATTATAAAAAAATTAGGGCCTATATTTTTAAAAAATAAACAAGTTTTTGAAAATAGAAAAAGTCTTATTAATCCTGATGATACAACTTTGGATAGTCCAATTATATTGCCTAGTGAACCAGTTATATGGATGCCAAATCATGGGTTTAAAGATGATCCTTTAGCAAGCGTTCTTTCTTGTCAAAGAAATGCCTATTTTTTGTTTGCTAGTTTACCTCAATTTTATAATTCGTTTGATGGAATTACTGCTTGGTTAAATGGTGTAACAATAATTAATCGAAAAGTTGCAAGTAGCAGAAAAGCATCAGTTGATAATTGTGTGAATGTATTAAATCACGGTGTTGATTTAATATTATATCCAGAAGGAATTTTAAATAAAAGCGCTAATGAGTTAGTATTGGACTTATGGCCTGGAATATATCGTGTAGCAAAAGAAACTGGAGCAAAAGTTGTACCAATAGTTCATTATTTGCGTGATAAGGGCCCAAAAACAATAAAAAACAAAATAAATCCAACAATGGACGACATTATACATACTGTTGTAGATGATGCTATAAAAATTGATGATTTAAGTGAAAAAGCAGCATTAGAATATCTAAGAGACGTTATGGCAACATGGCTTTATCTATTAATTGAAAAATATGGAAGTATTTCTAGAGAAGAATTAATTGGTAATCACGAAGATTCAATTAGTGCTTTAGAAGAAAAGTTACAACATAATTTAAGTACAATGGATTATTATGACTCAGATATAGAAAAACACTCAGATTATAGACCTAAAGATAAGGTTAGACCTGAAGATGTTTTTGAAAATATTGCCAATATAGAAAACATTAATGTTAATAATGTAAGTGATGTTGTTTATGCACAAAAATTAGTTAGACAAAGAAAAAAGGAAGATATTCAAAGAAGATTTTAAAAAAACTTTTCTAAAATAAAAAATAGTGATATAATCATAATAGGTGGTAAGTATGGAAGGAATATTATTACCGATATGTTCACTATTTTTTTCTGGTTTAATGTGTTATGTTTATTTTTCTAAAGAAAGAGTTGATTTATTAGAAAATAAAATGTATTCTAGCATGATTATTTGTAGTTTTGTAGATAGCTTAGTTGTAACAATACTCCAATCGATAGCTTTCTTTTATTCTCCTGGTTATTTGGACTTTATAATTACTATTTTAAATAAAATTGATTTTGTAATGTTAATAATAATTTGTAATTGTATATTTTATTATATTGCAATAATAACCCTTCCGGTTTTTAAAACACATTATAAAAAATTTTCTATACCCTTTTTGGTTACTGATTTATTTGTATTTGTATTCATGGTTTTAGGTAGAGTCGAGGTGATTAAATCAGGAAGTGCTTATACAGTAGAGGGTTCATCGGTTTTAATGGCGGAAATATTGTGTGGTGTTTATCTTCTTATGACTTTATTAATGGTATTATTTAATCTAAAAAAAGTTGATAAAAGATATTTCTTTGTGTTTGTAATGCTTTTATTATTAATTGGTGTTTTAGTGGTTGTTAATATAAATCCTTATTTAATATGGGTTTCAATTGTAGTGTGTTTTGTTAATTATATAATGTATTTTACAATAGATAATCCGGATGTAAAGATGATAGCACAGTTAAATGCAGCTAAAGATGCTGCTGAAAAAGCCAATAAGGCTAAAACAGAGTTTTTATCTAGTATGTCTCATGAAATAAGAACTCCTTTAAATGCAATCGTGGGATTTAGTAATATGTTACTTGATGATAAAAGTTTACCCGATAGTGCAAAAGATGAAGTTAATGATATAGTTATGGCTTCTGATAATTTGTTAGAAATAGTAAATGGCATTTTAGATATATCCAAGATTGAGGCAGGTAAGTTAGAGATAATTAATACGGAATATGTTTTTAATAAAGTTACAACTGAACTTATTTCTCTTACTCGGGGAAGACTTGGAGATAAACCGATAGAGTTTATTACAAAAATTGATGAGTCAATTCCTCAGGTGTTATATGGAGATGCATCAAGACTAAAACAAATATGTGTAAATATATTAACTAATGCAGTAAAATATACTAAAGAAGGAAGTATTACATTTAGTATTAATTCCGTAATAAAGAATGATGTATGTAGATTAATTATTTCAGTTGAAGATACAGGTATAGGAATAAAACAAGAAAACTTAAATAAGTTATTTAATAAGTTTGAAAGATTAGATTTAAAAGATAATATTACTATTGAAGGTACAGGGTTAGGACTTGCTATAACTAAGAAACTTGTTGATATGATGAATGGAAAGATAGTTGTGCAAAGTGTATTTGGAAAAGGTTCTAAGTTTACAGTATCAATTGATCAAGGGATTGTTAAAAATCCAACTATAAAAGTTGAAGCAATAGATACAACTCATGAACATATTGAAATTAAAAATAAAACTGTTTTAGTTGTAGATGATAATAAAATAAATCTAAAAGTTGCTGAAAGGTTATTACAAACTTATGGTGTTAATGTAGAATGTGTTGAAAGTGGGTTTATTTGTATAGATTACTTGAAAAGTGGCAAAAAATATGATTTAATATTAATGGATGATATGATGCCAAAGATGAGTGGGGTAGAAACATTACAAAAAATAAAAGTTGAAATACCAGAGTTTGATATTCCTATGATAGCATTAACAGCAAATGCCTTAACAGGAATGCGAGAAAAATATTTAGCAGATGGATTTAATGATTATTTAGCTAAACCAATTAATAAAGATGAATTAAATAGAGTTATAAATGAATACTTAAACAAGGAGTGAGATTATGAAAGATGTAAACATTTTAATTAACAATGGAGCAAATATTAAAAAGGCTCTAGAACTATTCGGAGATATGGAAACATATGATGCAACACTTGAAACTTTTTTGCAAGAAGTGCCTGGAAAACTAGAAAAAATAAAAGCTTGTAAAGAAATTGGTGATATGGCTAATTATGCAATACTTGTGCATTCTTTAAAAAGTGATGCGAGATATTTTGGTTTTGAGGTTCTTGGTGAACTTGCATACGATCATGAACTTAAAAGCAAAGCAAATGATATGTATTATGTAAGTGAACATTTTAATGAGCTTATGACTGAAGCAAATAGAGTAGTTAACTTAGTAAAAAAATATATGGGTGTGGGAATAGTAGATGAATCATCTTATAAAGAACCTGTTAAAACAAGTGATAAAGCAATCTTAGTGGTAGATGATTCAAATATAATAAGAAATTTTATATTAAAAATTCTTGATGATTCTTTTGATGTAATTTCAGCAACTGATGGTAAAGAAGCAATAGATATTTTAGAATCTGAAGAAAAAAGGAAAAATGTTAAAGCTGTTCTTCTTGATTTAAATATGCCAAATGTTAATGGTTTTGAAGTATTAGATTATTATAAAAGTAAAGATCTATTTAGAAGTATTCCAATTTCTATTATAACTGGAGTAGATGATAAAGAATCTATTGATAAAGCATTTAAATATCCAATTGTAGATATACTTCTTAAACCTTTTAATGAAAGAGATGTAAAAAAGATACTTGAAAAAACTATAAATAGTAAATTATAATTTTTCATGAAAAATTGTTTATAATAATATGAACAATTTTTTTGTTAACTTGTTTTTTTAAAAAAATAGTGTTAGAATAATTCGTAATTTAATGGAGGATATATGTATAAAGAAATATTTGTTAATTTAAGTTCATTTTATCCAGATTTTTATGTTTAAGAGAATCTATGTTTCATATTAATTTTATGAGAATACATCCATTTGAAGATGGTAATAAAAGATGTGTTAAAATAATACTGGCTAGTAATTTATTAAAATCTTTTTGTGCACCGATTATTATAACAGAAGAAGACACTAAAGAATACTATAAGTATATAAATAATTGTGACTATGATGGTTTTGCAGAATTTTTAAGAAAGCGTTCTAAATTGGAAATTGATACTTTAGTAAGTTTGTTTAAAATGAAATATAACATTCCAATGGATGAAACACCAGAAAAAGAATACAACTATAAAACAATATATTTAATATTTAATAAGCCATTTTTGGCTTTTTTCTATTTCTTCATAATTTATTTCAATTTCTCCATATTTTTCTTCATATTCTTCAATTCTTTGGTCAATTAGATACTCAATTTCTTTATTTATGCTTCTTTTGTTATTGCTTGCTATTATTCTTAATTTATACCAAGATTCTTCTTCAACTCTAATATTACTTGATACTATATTTTTCATAAAATCATGTCCTTTCATTTAATTAATTTAATTTTACTATTTTAATACTAATTTAGTATAGTTATAAAATGCTACTATTTTGTGTCTATCATTAATGAAACAATACATAGTAAAATTGATATGAAAGTAAAAGTAGTAGAGGTTGATTTTATGAAGAAGTACATGACATTAATATTGATATTTAGTTTTATTATAATAATTAATTTTTTTATAATATATAATAAAAAAGAAAATTATATTGATGATAATTATTATGTTCAGAAAAATGATTCATTATTATCAATGAATTTAGAACAAACTGCGGGAGCTGGTGATTATAAAACAGTTACACAGAGTAAGTGGCCTACGGAAGGTTATGTTTTTAATAGTGAGTTGTCAAGATGTGAAAATGGTTCAATGTTAAGTTGGGATGATACAAATAAGTCTGTTGTAGTTAGTGGAAACATTTCTGATAAATGTTATGTTTATTTTGATATATATGTTGTACCAACACTTACAAGTTATATAAAATCATTATATACAGGAACTCAAGGAGAAAACAATTTGTATTTTCATAATGGAACACTCACAAATGATGCAAATGATAACTCATATAGATATGCTAGTGCCGATGTAAATGTAAATAACTATGTGTGTTTTGGTTCCTCAGAAAGCCCATGCCCTGAAAATAATTTATATAGAGTTATTGGAGTATTTGAAGGTAAAGTAAAACTCATGAAGTATTCTTCAATAGGGGATATGTATTGGGATGACACTAGTTCTTATGTTTGGAAAACTGCAAGTTTAAATACTTATTTAAATGGAACATTTTTAAATTCTTTGGGTAATTATTCTAGCAAAATTTCGACTTCAATATGGAGTGCCAGTGAGATTTCTGGAGGTATTGATGACAATATTAAAAATATATTTAATAAGGAAATGTCTGATACTGCAGTTAAAATTAGTGCTAAAGTTGGAATTGTTTATATTTCGGACTTAGGTTATGCAACTGAACCTATAAATTGGGTTGGTAATGGCTGGAAAAAACATGAAGTAGGTTGTTTTGGTGATTTTTATGGTTGGACTATTACATCTGAAGGCGGAGGACTTGCATGGTATGGAAATAGAGGTACTTATACAAATGGTTTTGTTGATTTGGATTTGCATCTTGTAAGACCTACATTTTATTTAAATTCTGATGTTTCTTATATATCGGGTACAGGTGCTAAAAATGATCCGTTCATTATTAATTAACCAATTGTTGGTAAGCCAATAATTGGTTTTTTAATTTTATTTATTTCATCCATAATAATTATAGATAGGTGATTATATTGAAAAAATTAAAAATATTATTAATAAGTTGGTTATTATTACCAATTAATGTCTTTGCGTATTCAAACTATGTTATCCCTGGTGGAGAAACCCTGGGTATTGAAGTAAATAGTAAAGGTGTAATGGTTATTGGATTTTACCAAATAAATAGTAAATTTAATAAAGGTGTGCCAGTAATAAAAGCAGGTGATTATATTGTTAAAATAAATGATGTAGAAGTAAACACTATTGAAGAATTAACTAAAGCAATTGAAGCAAATGTTAGTTTAGGAGAAGTAAATGTAGAACTAAGAAGAGATAAAAAGGTTAGAACTAGTAAATTAGAACTGGTTAAGGATGGAGATATTTATAAAACTGGCCTTTATGTTAAAAATAGTATAACTGGTACTGGTACCCTTACTTATATTGATCCTGAAACTAAAATATTTGGTGCTTTAGGACATGAAATAGTGGAATCTAATATAAATAATATCGTAGAAATTAAAGACGGAAGTATATTTAGAAATTATATTACTGGTATCGATAAAAGCAAAGTTGGATATGCTGGAAGTAAAAATGCTAAATTTTATTATAATACTAAATATGGAAGTATAAATAAAAATACTAACGTGGGTATATATGGAATTTATGATAGTATATTACCCAATAAGGAAAGGTTAGAAGTAGCAAGAAATGATGAAGTAAAAATAGGAAAAGCAAGTATTGCAACAGTTTTAAGTAAAGAAGATATTAAATATTATGATATAGAAATTACTAAAATAGATGAATATTCTAAAGTTAAAAATATATCATTTAAAATAACTGATAAAGAGTTACTCGATAAAACAGGTGGGGTTGTACAGGGAATGAGTGGTTCTCCGATTATCCAAAATGGGAAAATCATTGGTGCTGTAACTCATGTTATAATTGATAATCCTACGACTGGATATGGTTTATTCATAACAACTATGCTTGAAGAAGGTGAAAAATAGAGTAGAATCTATTTTTCTTTTGTGTTATTATATTATTGGTGATAATCGTGAAAATATCAATGAAAGATAATATAGAATTGTATAGAAAAGTGGATGAGTTAACTAATTTAAATACTGTACCAAAGAAGTATTATAGAGATTTTAAAATATTAGATACTGATGTAAGAATATTTAATGAGGGGAGAAAAAGAATTCTAATTTATGTTCATGGCGGTGGTTTTGTATCAGGTGGATTAAATACACATTCTAATCTTTGTTATAAGTTATCTAAAAGTTTAAATGTTTGTGTTATATCAATTGATTATAAATTAGCACCAGAATATAAGTTTCCATATCAAATAAATGAAATAAATAAAGTATGTGAAGAAATATTTAAATTAAATAAAGATGTAGCAATAATGGGGGATTCAGCCGGAGCAAATCTTGCTTTTTCGGTTGCTTCAGAAAATAGAAAATTAAAATTTAAAGAAATTATTATGACTTATCCCACAACTCAGACTGATTATACTAGTAAAACAAAATTTAAATCAATAATAGATAATAGTGGTAAAACATTACTTACTAAAGAATCATTACGTGATTATTTTGCTTTATATTTAAAAAGTGATAAGGATTATAAAGATAAGAGAGTAAATTTGCTTCATAATAATTGGTTATTTGGGATACCTCCCGTTACTATAATTACAGGCACACATGATCCACTTCATGATGAAGGTTATGCTTTAAAAGAGAAGTTAGATAGATTCTTAGTTAAAACTAGATACTTAGATTTAAAAGATGCAACTCATGGATTTTTAACAAATATGTTAGAACATAAATATACGGATTTAGTAATAGATTTTTTAAAAGGAAGTGATTTTTTTGAGTAAATGGTATAGTTTAGATAATGCAGCAAAAATATTTCCACCATCTAAAAGTAAGAAAGATCCTAAAATATTTAGGTTTAGTGTAACTTTGTTTGATGAAGTTAAAGTAGATGTTTTAAATAAAGCTTTAAATGAAACTTTGGATGAGTATCCAATATTTAAGTCAAGTTTAAGAAAAGGTATATTTTGGTATTATTTAGAAGAAGTAGAAAAGGTTTATGAAGTAAAGAAAGAAGATAAATGGCCTTGTTCTAAAATAAGTAATAATAATTTGTTTGAAGTAAGTGTTTATAAAAATAGAATTAATTTAGAGGTAGATCATGCTCTTACTGATGGAACAGGAACTCTTACATTTTTAAAAAGTTTGGTAGCTAATTATTTAAATAATTTATATAATATTAAAAATAATGAAGTAATAAATGAGGGAAGTATTAAAGAAATAAAAGAAGATGCTTTTAAAAAATATAAAGATAGTAATTTTAAGAAAGTAATAAAAAGTAAAAAAGCATATAGAATTAAGGATGAAAAATATATAGATGATAGACTTAAAGTAATCGAAGGTATTGTAAGTGTTAATGATATTAAAGTAAAAGCTAAGGAGCTTGATTTAACAATTACTGAATATTTAACTAGTGTTTTAATTAAGTCTATTGGAGGATTAAAGAGCAAAAGTAAAAAACCTATAGTTATAACAATACCAGTTAATTTAAGAAAATATTATCCAACATATACAGTTAGAAACTTTTTTAGTGTAGTTAATATTGATTATTCATATAATATTGATTCATTTAAAGACATAACAAAAAGTGTTAAAAAATCTTTTAAAGAAAAATTAGATAAAGAAAATATAAAAGATAAAATGAATAGTATGATAAAGCTAGAAGATATATTTATTGTTAGATTAATACCAGTATTTATAAAAGATTTGGTTTTAAAAATAGCATGTAATATCGAAAATGAATATCAAACTATGACTTTATCTAATATTGGTATTATTAATATGCCAGATATTTATAAAAAATATATTGATTATTTTAGTGTATTTACAAGCACATCTAAAATACAAATGTGTATGTGTTCTTATAATGATAAAATGGTTATTAGCTTTTCATCAAAATTTGTAAATAGTGAAATAGAGAAGAATTTCTTTAAGTTCTTAAGCAAGGTTGGTATTGATGTAATAATAAATACTAATGATTATGGTGATTATGATGAATAAATGTAATAAATGTAATGTTTTTATAAATACTAAAACAAGTAAATGCCCTTTGTGTGGATGTAATATTAAAAGTAATAATGGAGAAAATGTATTTCCGTATGTAAATTGTTTAGATAAAAAATATCATTTAATGAAAAAAATATTATTATTTTTGTCTTTATGTGGAATATTTATTTCTTTATATATTAATTATTCTATAGCTCACACTCTTAGTTGGTCTTATTTTGTTGTTTTAGGTATTATTACTTTTTGGGTTACTTTACTTATTTCTTTAAATAGTAGAAGAAATTTAATAAAAATGTTATTTTTGGAAATGATTTTTTTGATTGTTTTATCATTAATTTGGGATTATTCAACGGGCTTTAAATTATGGAGCGTAAATTATTTATTACCATTTATTATAGTCTCTTACTTAATCGGAGTATTTATTCTAAGTATGTTTATTAAAAAGTTAAAAGGTGAATTTGTCTTTTATACTTGTTTTGCTTCTGTTTTAGGACTTATTCCCGGATTACTTATTATATTAAATAAATTATATGTTAATATACCTAGTTACATTTGTTCAATTTTTAGTATAGTTATGTTAATATATTTATTAGTTTTTAATAAAAAAGTAGTTAGGAATGAATTAGAAAAGAGATTTCATATTTAATAAAATTATGTTATACTTTTATTGGAAGGTAGGTTAGTTATGGATATAAGTGTTGATTTAAATAATTATATTTTAAATGTTAGAACTAGTGCATTTATTAGATGTAAAGGTGAAATATTAGTTTGTGAACATAAAAATAAAAATTATTATAGTTTACCTGGGGGACGGGTAAAAGTGGGTGAAGATAGTAAAGATGCTTTACTTAGAGAATTAAAAGAAGAGTTGAATTATGATTTAGATGGAAATGATTTGAGAATTGCAAGAGTAATAGAAAATTTCTTTGTTTATAAAGGAAAAAATATTCATGAGTATTTATTTGTGTATTTATGTGATTTAGATGAATCTTTATATAATGGAGATTTTAAAAATTTAGAAAATGATAATATAACTATGAATTGGGTTAAAGAAGAAGCATTTATTTTACTAAATGTAGAACCAGGAGTTGTAAAAGGAATTATTAGAAATCCAAATGTAGAACATATAGTTTTAAAAGATATTTGATTAAAAAAGTGATGATTCCAAGCATAACAGGAACTTAAAAAAGAAACTAGAGAGCACTCTCTAGTTTTGTTTTTGTAATAATTTCATAAAATTGTTAAATAAAACTAAATATTTTTAAAATATACTTGAACAAAATTTAAATTTAATTTATAATTTAAATAGTAAACTAAAGGAGATTTTTCTTATGAGTAAAAATACTAGAGTTATAATTTTATCAATTCTTGCAGTTTTGATTGTTATAGTTTTATCAATTGGAATAACTACAGCTTTTATGAAACCTGTTGAACAAGGTGGTAATTTAACTGAGGTAAGTTTATCTAGTTGTGCAAAAATTAAACTAACTGGTACAAGTTCAGTTAATCTTTCAAATTCATATCCAATGAGTAGAAATAGAGGCTTACAAACCACACCATATAGTTTAACTGTCACTTCTTATTGTGATTCTTATGTAGGTTTTAATTTATATATTGCAACCCTTAATACAAATACATTAACAGATGAAAATATTCATTATATTTTAACAGAAAAAGGTTCAAAAACAGCTGTAGTAGAAGGCATTCTATCTAGCGCAACAGATGGTTCTTCAGACTTTAGCGACACAGATAAAACAGAACTTAACACAGGATTAAAAGGAACTTATGGTAGTATTTATAAAATACATAATACAACAGTTGTTTTAAAAGGTAATAAACAATATGACTTATATCTATTTGTTGATGAAAATGCAACCAATACTACAATGAATAAAACATTTAAAGCAGGTGTTGCTGTAAAAGCTTATGATAGAGAAAGTAATTTAGCTGATTGGGTTATTGCAAAGTATACTGGTGTTCAAGGTAAAAATAACATTTATTATCATGACTCAACACTCGCAAATGGAGCTGGAGATAATTCATACAGATACG
>UQVR01000011.1 GCA_900544625.1 uncultured Mycoplasmatota bacterium | reverse complement strand
TCTTAGGCATGCCGCCAGCGTTCATCCTGAGCCAGGATCAAACTCTCAATAAAAATGATTTATAATAATCATTATTTTTAAGTTTAATCAAAGCTACTCAAAATTGACTTTTTTACTTAGTTTTCAAAGATCATTTTCACACCCTTTTTGCTGAGTGCATAGATAATATATCAAATCCAGAAACGAATGTCAACAAAAAAATGCAAATTTTTTAATTTTTTTTCATTTTTTTAAAAAATTGGCTAATTTTACCGGATTTTCCTTATATTTTATGCTTATTTTTTATATATATTACATTATTTTATTTAACTCTTTATATAAATCTTTATATTTTTTTATTTCTTTTCTATCAAATGGCCCTTCATTATTTTTTCTCATTTTTATTAGTTTCTGTAATTCCTTATTTATAATAATATCAATTTCTTCTGGATACTTCATTTTTTTCTTATGATATTTATATTCATTATGGTCTAATATTTTATATCCACCATCCGGAAATACTCTTAAGTCTAAATCATAATCTATATATTTAATAACATTATCATCTATTATGTATGGAGACGCCATATTACAATAATAAAATAATCCAAATGATTTTAACTGGGCAATGCAATTAAACCAATTATGTTTATAAAAGTATATTATTGCTAGTTCTTTTGTTTTATATGAATGACCTTCCGGTTCCGTCACATCAACCATATAATTTCCGCAAACAATATATTCGTCTTTAATATCTAATATTATAGTTTCTTCACTTGCTTGATATGCTTCACCATTATGTTTATAACAATGTATCTTATATTTATCCCCTATTTTCATATTATCATCACCTTACTAAGCAAAAAAGAGCAAACTTACATTGCTCCTATTACTTCTATTGCTTTATTTAATTGTATATCAACATCAGTTGTACTTTCTTCTTCACTAACTACAACTTCATAATCTGGTATTAAACCCTTTCCATCTACACAATCGCCATTTGGTCTTAACCACTTTGCAGATGTGTATTTTGCCATAGCACCGTCGTTTAATTTTACCGTTTGTTGAACCTTTCCTTTGCCATAGCTTGTTTCACCAACTAAAACAGCACCATAACTATCTTTTAAGGCTGAGGCTAGTATTTCTGAAGAAGAAGCAGATGTTCCATTTATTAAAACAACAATTGGATATTTTCTACTTGTTTCTGTTTCATCAAAATAATCTTCTTTTTTATTTTTATCTTCTAAAGAATATATAAGTTTTCCTTTTTCAAGAAATAAACTTGCTGTATTTTGGGCAGAGTCTAAATATCCCCCTCTATTGCCTCTTAAATCAATTATTAGTTTTTCCATGCCTTGCTCTTCTAAATCTTTTAAAGCATTTTCAACTTGATTTGTTAGCGTTTCTGAAAAAATAGACATGTTCAAATACCCTATTTTGTTTTCTAATAGTTTATAACTAACCGCTACGGTTGGAACACTTCCAACTTTTACATCAAATGATAATTTTTCTTCACCGCGTTCTATAACTATGGTTATTGCTTCATCTTTTGCGTCTTGAATCAATGCTTTTATTGCTTTAGGAACTCCTGTTACATCTGTTCCATTGATACTAACAAATTTGTCTCCAGGCTTTAACCCCGCATTTTCTGCTGGACCATTTTTTGCTACTTCTACTATTTCTCTTCCGTTATATGTGATGCCAATGCCAATATAACTACCCGCTAATTGTTCTTCTAATTCTTGTCTTTGATCTTTATTTAGATATGTTGTATAATTGTCTCCTAAATAATTTAACATACCGTTAATAGCGGAATCTATCATCTTTTCTTTATCAATGTCTTCATAATAATTGTTAACAATATCTGAATATGTTTTTAAAAATTCACTTAATTCTTTATCCTCTGATAATCCTTTATATGTCAAATTATAATTATTTGTTACTATAACTCCAGCTGTTATTGCTGATGCTATTGATGTTACAAAAATTATTATTATTACACTTATTAAATTAAAGCCCTTGATGTTTTTCATTTTATCACCTACCTTAATTTTATCATTTTTACAAAAAAAAGAAAAGTTAAAAACTTTTCTATACACTTAATTCTGCTTTAATTGTGTCAAGTGTTTCAATATATTTTTCAATTTTATTGTTTTTTATTTTTAGTAATGTTAAATCTTTAAATGCAAATTCATCTACTGATTGAGCATTTTTATTACTTTCTTTACTATCCCCAACATAATATTTTTTATTTAGAGAATTTCCTAAATCACAAAAATATACTGGTAAGCTATTTTTTTTATTCATATATGACGTTACTAATGCTGAATAATATACTGCCTCGCTTGCTTCTCCATCATAAACAATTACATAGTATTCTTTATCTAATTTGTTAAGCATTGTACCCACCGATACTTTATCATAGTCTATTTCTCCTTTGGTAACACTTGTTTCTTCAGATGTCTTTTTATCTTTATTTATTATTTTAGTAATTCCATAAACGGCTAAGACCAATATTATAATACTGAATAATATTATAATGAATTTTTTTACTTCTTTTGCTTCATCTGTTTCATATTTATCAATATTTATACCCTTTTTACTTTTCTTTGTTTTAACTTTGTCGTTTAACTTTATTTTTTCATTTGCCATTTTAATGCCTCCATACTTTTTATTATACATAAATTAGTTTACTTTTGCAAGTTTTCCTTTAAAAAGATAGACTAAATTTTTTAGTCTATCCTTATTATATATAATATATAATTGTTTATTTAGTTGATATTACAGTTTTTGAATTTCCTAAAGATTTTGCTACATTAACCATTTCAGTTGATGATAAATCACTACTTACTAAATAATAGCTTACATTTTCAGCATTCCAACTAATAGAGTTTGAGCTTAAAGCAGCAATTGTTTTATCAAGCATTAATGGGTCTCCGAAAACTGGTATTACCTCAAATTCATTTGATACTTTTGATGTTTCTTCTACTAAAACAAAGTTTTTTTCACCACTAAATGTTAGGATAACACGGTCACCACCTGCAGTTTCTACTGTTTCGGAACTTTTTAAATGTGTATTCATAGGTATATAAAGTGGATATATTATACTATCAAGACTGCCGGTTGTTTTATCACAATCTTTCCCTTCACATTTCTTTTGTTCTGGACAGTTACTTCCTGTACATTTCGTATTATCAGTGTTTTTATCATCTGTTTTTGTATTTGTATCTATTAAATCATCTAATACAAAGTCATCTTCCTTTAATTTTGCTTTCATATTAACACTTTTAAATGTCACTTTAATTTTTATAATATCTTCCTTATTATATACTTCTACGCCGGTTATATTCATATCTTTATCAAAATAAATTTTTTGATATACCAACTCTTCATTATTTGGATAATTTACCTTACTCTTAATTACATATCCTTTTTCATTTTTTTCAAGTGTTTTTTCATTATCATTCTTTATGTCTGTTACTAAATTTTGTAATAGATATGCTTGTGATGAATTTTCGGGCCAAACACTATCAAATTTAAAGCTTTTATTTAAGCTTGGCGTTACAACGTATAGTCCTTCTTTGTTTTTTAATATAACCTGTTCATGATTATTTGTCTGATTAACTAATACTACTTTATAAAAATCATCTTTTAAAAAGTAGGCATCAATGTTATATGTAAATAATTCTTCTCCACTACTTATTTCCATAGTCCCATTTAATTTGTAAGATTTGCTGTTTTCTACGCTCTTAGTAAAATCATTAACAGCATCTTCTAATTTGTAGCTTCCACACCCGGTTAAAATTAAGCACATAATTGTTATTAGTATTAAATACTTTTTCATTACCAAATCCCCTTTTCTAATTAAATATATTTTTTCTATTTAAAAATATGTATGTATATTATTTAATTTATAGTTAAAAATATAAGTAAAAGGATGTGAAAATTATGGCAATACTACAAAAGATAGCCTTAGTATTTACTATAATAGGTGCTATTGTATGGGGAATATACGGATTATTCGATGTAAATATTATAGCTAAGTTATTTAATAATGTAAGTATACTAGAAAAAGTTATTTATGTAGTTGTAGGCGTTTGTGGGTTAATAAATATCGGTTTATTATTTACAAATTTTGAAGACTAAAAAATGCTAGCACTAAGCTAACATTTTTATTTTTGCGTAATTTTTATCTTTATCTTACTTGATACTACATAACTTACAAGCGGATTTGTATTATTTATCTTTACTTCAACCTCATGTTCACCTACACCAAGACCAGATAAGTCAATGTATGCATCTACTTTATTTTCATCTTCGCCGTTATTTATCTTGTTGATAACAGATTCTACACCTTTTACCTGAACTGTTACGTTTGTGGTATTAATTAGATTTGCTGTTAATCCTTCACTAAGATTAATTGGCGTGATATTATTACTTACATCAATTGTCTTTTGTTTTTCTTCTCCGAACTGAACTTTTATTTTTACTTTCTCAGCACTCATTTTACGAACACCATTTGGTTTGTTAATTGTAGCGTTATACTCTTTAACATCTTCTTTTCCAAGCCCATCAACATTAATTGTTACCGGAACACTATTTATCTTATCTAATTCTTCTTGGTCGCCATATATAGTTATAGAGTAATTAGAATTTCCATTTACTAATATTGATGCAATGGCTTTTCCAGCAATTAATTCTCCGGTTGTTTCAATAGAAACTGGTACAGCTTTAGAATAACTTTCTAATATAACTGTGGCACTTATTGTTCCCGGTACAATTTCTATATTTGTTAATTTATTACCCTTTGAGTCATATGCCACTAATTCTACATTATCTATATCATGTGTTCCAGCCTCAGTAAAGTTTTGTTTTGCTAGATCAATTAAGGCTTTTACAGAAGCGATTTCTGCTAGAGCATCACTACCACCTTTAACTACTACTTCAGTTTTATTTAATGATACCGATTTAACACTTAATTTACTATCTAAAGCATTTATATTTAATAAGTCGTATGATAAAGTTTTTACTTGGCTTTCCTTGTTTTTTATCATTACTTGAACATATGATGGATCAAGTTTATATGTTAATGAATGAATTGGTTTTGAATATGAAAAATACACTTTATAAGGGTTATCACTTGGGGTATATTCAGAAAGGTCTAATACTACTTCATATTCTCCGAGTTGTTTTGCTAAATATATATCACTTTTCCTACCAGTTAAAGTGATATCCACAGTATCAGGTACTCCTTCAATTACATATGCTTCTTCATTATATTTTACCACTACTGGCACTCCACGAATTTCTTCAGCTTCTGTTTTTACTAAATTTATTACTTTGGTATCAATTAATATAAACATTATAACTGCCAAAAACAATGATAAATATATTAAAAAGTGTGGTCTATTTAATAATTTGTCTAACTTACCTTGGTTCTTCTTAAACTTTTTAGATAAGTAATAAATAAATCTACTTATAGGTACAACTATCTTTTGATCTATAAACTTGTAAATCTTCTTAAAAAACTTTGTTATCATTCTTCGTCACCTTCGCTTTCATCATCCGCTTCGAAGAAAACTTCCATCTTAGGTTTTAATTCATCTATTAGCATCATTCTGAATTGATCTGGATCTAAATTATAATGCAAGTTACTATCTACCGCAATTGATAAACGACCAGTTTCTTCGCTTACTACTAATGCGATGGCATCACTTTCTTCGGCAATGCCTAAAGCCGCTCTATGTCTTGTTCCAAGTCTTTTTGAAACATTTGGGTTCATGCTTGTTCTAAATACTGCTCCAGCACAGGTTATTCTGTCCCCTTGGATAATTACTCCGCCATCATGAAGTGGTGAATTTGGGAAAAATATTGTTTCAAGCAATGAATCTGATATGTCAGCATATACTTTTGTGGCATTCTTTATATATTCTTCTAGGGAAATTTCTCTTTCTATTACTATTAGAGCTCCGATTCTATTTTTTCTTAAGTATTCTACTGAACGCATTATTTCATATACTACTTTTTCTCTTTCGTCAACCGTTAATATTTTATGACGACCTAAAAGTTGTGTTCTTCCTAAGGATTCTAAAACGCTTCTTATTTCTGGTTGGAATATAACTATTATCGCAAGAGGCCCCCATTGAATTGCATATTCAAGTATTACACCTACCGTATAAAGATTTAGTACATCACTTAATACTTTAACTAAAAGAATTATAAATACTCCTTTAACTATTAATACCATCTTAATATTATTTTTTACATTTTTTAATATATAATAAAATGCTAACCAAACTAAGCATATATCTAACAATTTTGTGAATATTTCCCATATTGTTGAAAGATTCATTTAAACACCATCCTTTTTGTACAATTTATTATATCAAATTTTTGACAAAATAAAAAGGGGTAACCCCTTAATTTGGAAAATTGTTATTTGTGTTTGTTCCAACACTTTTATTTTCATTAACAAAGTCTTGTAAAGACATATTCGTATTTATAGGAATGTCTTTAATTTCATTTTCAGAATTATTTATCTTAAATACCTTATTCTTTTCCTTTTTAATATTTACAAAATATCCAATCAAAGCTAATATCAAAAACAATGTTATTATATCAAATAATAAATAATGTTGTGTTATAAAATTAATAAATTGTTCCATGTCAATCACCCTTTTTAGTTAATTGTTAATTTTTGTCCTTCGGGTTGAATTTGAATAAATGTATTTCCATCATTTACATCTATTTCTTTACCATCTTCATAATAATACTTTGTTTGACTCTTTCTTGATTCTTTAACCCACTTAATTGGTATGCTATATCCATCAGTAATGTAATACCCTACACCTGAACCTATATTTTCAATGTTTTGTCTTCCTTTATTTTCACCATCATTAAGTGTTGTATTTTTTACTTGATAAGTTATAATGTTTTTAAAATGATATTGTTTTTTGGTTACATAATCATTATGTGCTTTACCATTTACACTCCTTAAATAATATTTATTGTTTTCATCATATTTATAACTTGTTATATAACTGTTAGAATATTGTATTGTAATATCGTTAGCTGCCTTTGCATCTTTCTTTTTAGATAAATCAACTTCATCTACACTATAATTTAATAATAAATCATTATTTCTTGTAGTTCTTTTATTGCCTAGACCATTATTTAATTTTTCAATGCTAGTAAATAAAGTATGTTCACTAGAAACATTTAGTGATTTATCTCTCCATCCGGTTTTAGAGTTATCTGCAACTATTCTGTCTACTCCTAAAGCACTAAAATCATTTTGAGCTTGAGGGCTTTGTCCATGATGTACATATATCGCATCATTTTCTAAAGCATAATCTAAGAAATAATGTCTGGCACTACGAATTGAACCAATTCTTGTAGTATTTTGATCCATAAATAGGGCCATATATCTTGTAATACCACCTTCAACTATTATTTCATACATTAAGTATGCATCTTGAAGCCCACTTTGTAATGGTCTTGCTACATTTATATTATTGATCATTACTGCAAATGGTCTAGACTTACTACTTGTATTAACAATCTTTAATTGCTTTTTATCTGTGTCTTTTACTTCAGAATTATTCTTTTTTCCTGAAGCTTTATTTTCATCTTTACCACATCCACTTAGTGATAATGCCATAACTAATATTAGTAAACTTACCAATATTTTTGAGAATTTAGATTTCATATTAGTACCTCCTTAATCTATTATCTCTTTCCATATCCCTTTTTTTGATTGTTTCTCTCTTATCATAGAGTTTTTTTCCTTTGGCTATCCCGATTAATACTTTGGCTTTGCCGTTTTTTAAATAAATTTTTAAAGGGATAAGAGTTTGTCCTTCACGACTAGTTAATTCTAATAACCTTTTTATTTCTTTTTTGTGAAGTAATATTTTTCTTTCTCTGGTTGGTTCATGATTAAATATACTTCCTTCATCATATTTATCAATGAACATATTTATTATATATGCTTCATTCTTTTTAATTCTTATGTAACTGTCCGTTATATTTACAGAGCCTTTTTTTACGGACTTTATTTCGGTTCCAACAAGTACTATGCCCGCTTCAATTTCTTGAGTTATAAAATAGTTAAAATAAGCCTTTTTATTTACTATTTCCATTTTTTTCACCTTTTACTAACTCGAAATCTATTATACCTTGATTCTTATTAGCATTTGTAACAATTATTTTTACTTTGTCTCCGATTCGATATTTATTTTTCTTATTAGCACTTATTAATGATAACATTTCAGGTACATATGTGTAAAAGCCATCCAAAGTACTTATATGAACTAATCCTTCAATTAAATTATCAAGTTCTACAAACATTCCAAAATTTGTTACTCCACTAATGATACCTTCATATTCTTCCCCAATGTGGCTTTCCATATATTCAGCCATTTTCATATCAAGGACATCTCTTTCTGCTTCAACAGAATTTACTTCTGTTTCACTAGAATGTTCTGCTACATCTATTAAATACTTGGCATTAAAATTAATCGTTTCCATATCTATTCTATTTTCAAAAAGATACGTTCTTAAAAGTCTATGAACGGTAAGGTCTGGAAATCTTCTTATTGGACTTGTAAAATGAGTATAGTTTTTACTTGCTAAGCCAAAATGTCCTATATTATTTGTGCTATAAATGGCTTTTTTCATACTACGAAGTAACATATCTGATAGAATTACAAATTCATCTTTATCTCTAAATTCATTTAATAATTTTTGCATAGTAACAGGTGTTATTTTATTTAAATTAGTATGAATTTGATACCCCATTTGCTTAATTAAATTAGAGAAATCTTCAATCTTTTCAGCATTTGGTAAATCATGAACACGATATATAAATGGTAAGTCCATGTTACTTATATGAGTTGCAACAGTTTCATTGGCTGCAATCATGAAGTCTTCGATAAGCTTTTCTCCAGTTCCTTGAACTCTTTTAACTATATCAATTGCTTTACCATTTTCATCTTGAATAACTTTTGCTTCATCAATACCAAAATCTATATAACCACGATTTATTTTTTCTTGTCTTAATATTTTTGATAGCTCATGCATTAATTTTAATGTATCTGCAAATTCCCCATATCCTTCTGGAATTATATTTTCATCTAAAATCTTATTAACATTTTTATAAGTCATTTGCTTTCTAGATTTAATATATGATGGAAATATATCGTAACTTATTACTTTTCCATTACCATCTATTGTCATTACACAACTAATTGTAAGTCTTATAACTTCAGGATTTAATGAACATATACCATTTGACAGTTGATGTGGTATCATTGGTATAACAGTATCTGCTAGATAACTTGATGTTCCTCTTGAAAAAGCACTATCATATAAGGCAGAACCAACTTTTACATAATTTGATACATCTGCGATATGAACTCCAAGGACATAATTTTTACCATCTCTTTTTACACTTATAGCATCATCAATATCTTTTGTATCATCACCATCTATTGTAAAAATCATTTCTTTTGTTAAATCTGTTCTACCTATTAAATCATTTTCGCATACTTCATCGGGTATATTTTTAAGTTCTCTTTTTACATCTTCACTAAATTCTGTTTCAATTGAATGTTTAGCTGCGATAGTAAGTATATCTACCCCTGGATCATTTTTATGGCCAATAATTTTTTCTACTTTTCCAAGAAATGTTCTATTACCTATTTCCTTAATAATAGAAATTATTACTTTGTGTCCTTCGACACAACCTTTCATACTTTCTTTTGTTAATTTTACTGCAATATTTAATTTTTCATCATCCGGTTTAAATGCTAAAGTTTTTTTATCCTTAACCATTTCTCCAACAACGTTTTTTAAGTCTCTTTTTAATATGTTCCTTATATATCCTTCTGGTTCTGGGTCATTTAATCTTGTTTTAATTTCAACTTCAACAAAATCTCCGTTAATTGCGCCATTTAAATCATTACTATGCACAAATATGTCTTCTGGTTCGCATTCTACAAAACCATTGCCATTCTTATTTATTCTAAGTTTTCCTACTTTAAGGGACTTTGTATTACTCATTAACATATATTCTCTATTTTTAGACATATGTAAAACACCTTCGGTTACTAATTCTTTAAGGTTATCTTCAAGTTCTGTTATTTCTTCCATTCCCCTTAGATGAAGTTTATTATTTATTTCATTAATATTTTGTCCTTTTGTTTCTTCTTTTAAAATTTCTAAAATTTTTTCCTTCATTTTGTCTATCCTTCTTTATGAGTACAAATCATTTTGCCATCTTTCCATTTTATTTCTATAAAGCTTTTAGTATCATCACTCATTTTCTTATCTGTCAAAGGATTTCTTAAGTCTTTCTTTATATATTTATTACTTAATAATTTTTCATACTTTACTTTGCATAAATACGGAAATGCATTACATATTTCTTCAGTATAATTTTCATTCTTCGCCATTTTACATGCAGCTGTTTCTAATTCCTTATGGTATGTTTGTAGTTGCTTTGTTTTTACGCCACCAAAAATTAAAACGACCGCTAGTATAATCGCTATTACAATTATAAGAATTAGTAATATTGTCAACACCCGTTTTTTATCTTTCATATTCTATCACATTTAAAGTATAACATAATTCTTATTATTTAACTAGTCTTTATCGTACATTTTTTTTCATTATTTTTCCATTCTATAATAACGCCTTTTATAGTATTATCATTTTCAACCACTACATCTTCTTTAGGATTCTTTAAATTCTTACTTATTAAACCATCACGTATTAAATTATTGATAGTTATCGTAGTATTTGTTTTTATATTATGTGTTTCAGCATAAACACAAGCAGCATCTTCAATTTGTGAAATATATGCATTATATTTCTTGTCTTCTTCTTTATTAAACATTCCATTCATACTTACTCCGACAGTAACAGATATAGCAGCAAGTAAAACTATTACTAATAGAATTTCAATTAATGTAAATCCATTTTTTTTCATTTTTTCCTCCGATTATATTTAAATTATACAATATTTTTTATTATTTTGCACTAAACTTATTATTATTTTCAATTAATTTATATACTTTAATCGTGATAATTTAATTTAGTTTAAGCCGTGTCTTGCTGGATGATACCTTAAACGCACCCGGTTTTTACACTTAAGTTTTTATTTAACTCTATTACTTTCTTCTTAACTAACAATAAATATGAACAACTAGCAAGTGTTTTATTAAAGCAGGACTTTCTTGTTATATAAAAAATAGTGGATAACTCCACTATTTCAAGAATAATATTAAAGATATAACAAAGAATAATATTCCTAGAATCATTGTAATTCTACTTATTGCTAATTCTAGTCCTCTTTCTTTTTGATGTTGAAATAAATTATCGTTTCCACCAGTAATAATTCCACCAGCATCACTTGCTTTATTTCCTTGTAAAAGAACTATAGCAATCAATAATACAGATATTACAAGTAATATATTTTCTAACATTTTAACACATCCGTTTCATAAATAATCTATCACAAGTTTTTAAACTATGCAACAATTATTTTTCTTCTTCCTTTGTTTTTCTTATTTTTTTCTTTGTTTCTTTAACTTCTTCATTTTTTTCTTCTTGTTCTATTTCTTCAACTGATTTAATTTTTCCAGTTTCAACAATTGATTCAATTTGTTCTTTTGTAATTGTTTCATATTTAATTAAGGCATCGCTTAGTGCAAAGATTAAATCTTTATTATCGCCGATTATCTTTTTAGCTTTAGTATAACAGCTTTCTATTATTTTACGAACTTGTTCATCAATTTCTAAAGCTACTTGATCAGAGAAATCTCTTGATTTAGCATAATCTCTTCCTAAGAAGACGTTTTCGCTCTTTTCTTCATATTGAACAGGTCCTAAATCACTCATTCCGTATTCAGTAACCATACTTCTTGCAATACGTGTGGCTTTTTTAAAGTCGTCGCTTGCACCCGTAGAAATTTCATTTAGGAACATTTCTTCACTAACACGGCCACCAAGTAAACCTGTGATTTGTGCTAACAATTCATCTTTAGTCATAACAGCAATTTTTTCTTCTTTTGGAAGCATCATTGTGTATCCACCAGCCATCCCACGAGGAATAATTGTTATTTTATGAACTTCTTGAGCATCTTCTAACTTAATACCAATAACGGCATGTCCTGCTTCATGAATTGAAACAAGCTTCTTTTCCTTATCAGTTATTTTTCTAGTTGTCTTTGCAGGTCCAAGTAAAACTCTATCAGTTGCTTCATCTATTTCATCCATAGTAATAGCATTTTTATTACGACGAACTGTAAGAAGTGCAGCTTCATTTAGTAAATTTTCTAGGTCAGCTCCAGAAAAACCTGGAGTTCTTAAACTTAAATTACTTAAGTTAACATCTTTTCCTAATGTTTTATTTTTAGCATGAACTTTTAATATTTGTTCTCTTTCATTTGCATCTGGCAAACTAACTGTTACTTGTCTATCAAAACGACCTGGACGAAGTAATGCTGGATCTAGAACATCCGGTCTATTTGTAGCAGCTATGATGATTATGCCTTCATTTTCACCAAATCCATCCATTTCTGTTAGTAATTGGTTTAATGTTTGTTCTCTTTCGTCATGTCCTCCACCAAGACCTGTTCCTCTTTGTCGACCTACAGCATCAATTTCATCTATAAAAATTAAGCACGGAGCATTTCTTTTAGCTTCTTTAAACATGTCACGAACACGTGATGCTCCAACACCAACGAATAATTCCACAAAATCTGAACCACTTATAAAGAAGAATGGTACGTTAGCCTCACCAGCAATTGCTTTAGCAAGTAATGTTTTACCTGTTCCTGGAGGGCCTACAAGTAAAACACCTTTAGGAATTCTTGCTCCCATTTTTTCAAACTTCTTAGGATTTTTTAAGAAATCAATTAATTCTTCAACTTCTTCTTTTTCTTCTTTTAAGCCCGCAACATCTTTAAAGCTTTTCTTATCATTATCGTTGCTTAAACGAGCTTTACTTTTACCAAAATCCATTGAACTTTTATTTGAATTAGCTAATCTTGTAAATAAGATATACATTATTACTACCATTAATACTAATGGTAATACATTAACCAATATGTATAAAAATACACTTTCTCCCGGGTCTGAATTCGTATCATATTCTTTTACATTATTTTCTTTAATTAATGCAAGAACTGTATCAAGTTCAGTGCCTACAACTTTTGATTCAAACTTTTCAGTCTTTTTATAACCTTCAAGCTTTCCTTCAATTACATAAATACTTTCATTACTTTTCGGAGTAACAGTAACTTCTGTAACATTATTTTCTTTTAATTCTGTTATTAGTTCTCCAGTTTTTAATTCATGAACTTTTGTACCTTGCATATTTAGGGCAAATAACACTATCGCTATTACTCCCGCTAAAACTACATAAGGTAAAAAGTTTTTAAAATCATCATTTTTATTTGTTTTTACATTCATTTATTTAATTCACCTTGCCTTACATCTAATTATTATATCATATTTTTCTGATTTGTCTTTAGAAAATTGAGATTTTTTTATATTTGGTATCCATAAAATTGTATTATTACTGTCAACTATTACTGGATATGTACTTCTTTGTTCTTTAGGAATCTTACTATCTATGAAAATATCACTTACCTTTTTACTGCCATTTAAATTTTTAACTTGCATTTTATCACCATTTTTAATAGGTCTAATTTTTAATGGAAGATTAATTTCATTACTTAATAAATATATACATGAATTGGTATTATCTCCATCTTTACTATTATAATAAAATTCAAAGTCATCTATTACTATATCTTTATTTAATACAGTTTCTTCTAGAACTTTATTTTCTTTTTTCTTTATAAATATCTTACCATAACTATTTATTCCTTGATAATTATTATTTAAATCTATACTTTTATTACTTTGATTAAATAATTTCATTAAATTACTCATTTGTTCATCTGATATATCAAAGTAATCTTTACTTTGAATATCTTTAACTAATAATTCTAAACTCTTTCTTTTAATAAAATCACTTTCATTAATTATATTGTTGATAACTATTTGGTTATCCACAATAAAGTTATTTTTTAAAATATAATCATTAACAAAGTTATCATAATCTATTAACTCTTTTGAAAATTTTAAATATTTTTCATGTACTTTAGCATTTTCTTTTTTTAAAAATGGAAGTATTACATGACGATATCTATTTCTAGTATGTTCCAATTCATTATTAGTATTATCTATAGCATAAATAATATTATTATCAGTAAGATATTTTAATATATCTTCTTTTGTTACCATAAGTAACGGTCTTAATATTTTATAATTATCATTTATAGATACTTCTTTAATTCCTATATAACCACTTAAGTTACTACCTCTGGTTAATCTCATAAGAATTGTTTCGATTAAATCATCTCCGTGATGAGCTGTTAATAAAATGTTAGCATTATATCTTTTTATTACTTTATTAAAGAAATCATATCTTTTTTTTCTTCCATCACTTTCTGTAAAAGTATTATTAAGATATTCATTTAATTCCATTAATTCAAAAATTAAATTGTGATCTTTAGCATACTTTTCTACCATTTTCGCTTCTTCATCACTTTCAATCCTTAATTTGTGATTTACATGTGCTACTACAATAGTTAAATTTAATTCATCTTTTAATTTTGTTACTAAATCAAGAAGACACATCGAATCAGGTCCTCCACTACAAGCTACTACTAGAGAATCTTTTTCTTTTAAATTATTTCTTAAAAATTCTATAACTTTTTTCATCGCAACTCCTTTAAATTATATACAAGCATTTCCTTTATATTTCCATCTAATATTTTTTCTGGCTCGTGAGACTCATAGTTACTTCGATGATCTTTAACCATTTTATAGGGTTCTAAAATATAACTTCTTATTTGACTACCAAAATTAATACTTGATGAATCACCTTTCAATGCATTTAATCTTGCTTCTTCTTTTTCAAGTTCTATCATATATAATTTATTTTTTAACATTTTCATTGCTTGTTCTTTATTATTTAATTGACTTCTTTCATTTTGACATGTAACTACAGTTTTAGTTGGTATATGAGTAATTCTTACTGCTGAATTACTTGTATTAACAGATTGGCCACCAGCACCACTGGAATGATAGACATCTATTTTTAAGTCCTCTTCTTTTATTTCAATATTAATATCTCTTTTTATCTCAGGCATAATACTAACTGATGCAAACGATGTGTGTCTTCTGGCTCCAGCATCAAATGGTGATATTCTAACTAAACGATGAACTCCATCTTCTTTTTTTAAGTAACCATAGGCATAATCACCACTTATTTTTAAAGTAATGCTTTTAATTCCCGCTTCGTCACCTTTTTGTTCATCAATTATTTCCCATTTAAATCCTTCTTTTTCAGAGAACCTTTGATACATTCTAGCTAACATACTAGCCCAATCGCATGATTCTGTACCACCTGCTCCAGGATGAATTTCCAAATAAGCATTTAACATGTCAAATTCTCCACTTAAGGTAACAGATGTTTCTAATTCATTAATTTCTGTTTCTAGTGTTACTAACTCATCACTTATCAACATAATTATTTCTTTTTCATCACTTTGTAATAATTCTATATTATCATTAATACTTTTTCTTAAATTATTGTATAGTGATACTTCTTTTTTTAAATTAGCCAATTTTTTGTTAATATCATTAGCTTTATCGACATTTTGCCAAAAATCTTCTTTTGTTTGTTCTTCTTCTAGATTAGCTATTTCTTTTTCCTTTTTATCAAGGTCAAAGATACCTCCCTAAAGAACTTAGTTTTTCTTTATATTCATGTAGTTTATTTAATAATTCTTCTTTCATGCGAATTTTCCTTTCGTGCCAATATTCTACCATATTTTTTCAAAAAAAACTAGGGTCCAAAAGAAAAAACTAAGTAACAATGTGCTACTTAGTTCTATTATTTATTAATTAAAATATTTTTTTCTTTTAGCAATACTTTTTGCTATTAATCCTAGACCAGCAACTGATACAATACCAACTACTAAATCTAAAACTATTTTATCACCTGTAGGTGGGTTTACTATCACTTCATCTTTAACATCTTCATAAGCTAAGGCGTATGTAGAGAATTTATCTGATTCAAATGATAATACGTTTCCATCAACTGATGCAGAAATTATTTCTGATTTTCCATCATGATATCTAACAACATAATACTTTCTTGTATAACCTTCAGCAACTTTTGTAAGTTCTTCTGGTAAAGCCATATTGAATTTGATTTTGTTATCTAATGTAGATAATGTTCCTAAAGTTTCTCCAGTTACATTATTTTTTACATTTAATGTTATATCGAAGAACGAAACTACTTTAATATCATTTTTTTCTTTAGCAAGTTCTTTAATACTTTTTGTTGCATCAGTTGGTGCTTCTTCTTTTTGATTATCAATAGTTACCATTACTACAGCATTTATATCTGCTACATCAAGTTTAGAATTCTTATCTATCTTTTTTGTAATATATTTATGTGTAATAGCACTTGTTTTAATTAAACCAGTTAATATTACGTAATTTTATCTTCGGTAACTAATACTTCTTTTGAACCATTAGTTCATATTTTTAATATATTTATTTTATTTTTCTTGCTTCAAGATAATATCTCTTGTCATAAGAATGTCCCATTGAAAATGTTTTTCTTGGTAATGAGCCATCTAAAATAACAGTTTTAAACAATTCACTTTTTGGCATTGCATCAAAGATGAAACCAACATTATTTTCATTTTTATGTGTTAATTCTTTAGTTACATCTTCACCATGAATGTAGTCTACTTTTCCAGAATGATCTTTTAAGTATTCATCTAAGAACATTTGAATTGAACCAACAGAAATATTTGATTTTGGATTTTCAATATACCAAACTTCATCAATATCATTAGTAATTATTTCAAATTTTTCTCCATTACCATCTTTGTTAATAACATAATATTCTTTTAATTTTTCTACTAAATCTTCTGGATTTGTATCAAATATTACTCTATTAATTGCTTCAAATTCTAGAGCTTTGCTATGTAAGTTTACAAGTTCAACTAAAGCATAACGAGCTGGATGATTTAAATATTCTTCTTCACTCATAGTCTTCTTTAAGTTTTCATAACAAGCTTTAGCTGTTGCAAGTGAATGATTTCCATCTCCCATGGCAAATAGTAAAACTCCTTTATCTTTAACATCATATTTAGCTTCAAAAGCATCTTTGTCTGCTAGAGCTGCAAGTCCTTTATCAACTTCATCCATTGCCTCATTATTTAAAACATATCCTTTAATGTGTCCACCATTTTTCATTA
The DNA here is from genome assembly GCA_900544625.1 of uncultured Mycoplasmatota bacterium. GTDB lineage: Bacteria > Bacillota_I > Bacilli_A > RF39 > UBA660 > Onthocola_B. The sequence continues at coordinate 20,730 of UQVR01000011.1, read as the reverse complement.
AATCAAAATCATAAACAATATCTTCTTCAGTTACTTTTGTTTTTAGACTTTCAATGATTTCTTTTTTGTCATCATCAATTAGAATCATAATGTGTGGAAGTTCCAGTGATGCATTTTCTCTGATTTTTACGCGTGGTGGTATCCTTTCAATAACAGTCTTTTCTGTTGCTCTGATCGGAGTCTTGCTTCCAACTTCATAAGAATATCCTTCAAGGTCTACGATACCCATTAATCCTTCACGTACTTTTCCATCATTTTGTGTTCTTTCTAGGTAAATCATGCTATCTTTATATTCTTTAAAAAAATCTTCATTTAATAATTCTTCCATATTTGAATTAATGTTAGCAATTCTTTGTTCAACATCACTTTCTTCAAGATATATTTCTGGTAATGTTAATTTTAATGTTGAAGGGCTATCTCCGACAATTTTTTCAACATCTTTCCAATATTCTGGTTCACTTGTATATTGGTCACAAGCTACTACACTCCATTTTGTCATATCAGCATTTTTAGGAAGTAGTATATTACCTCTTTTAAAAGGCACTTTCATAATATCATCTCCTAAAAAGATTATATCATAGAAACTATTAAAAAATAAGCAACAAATTTAATTTCTAATATATCTCGGCTTTTCTATTCTTCTTATTAGTTTTTTGGCTTCATTAAGTCTAGTTATTTTTGTACCTATATAGCTACTTAAGGCATATCGTAAAGCTTCGATAAATTCAATGCAAGAAACAGAGTTAGATAAGTACATTTCTTTTAAAATTGGACTTTTGTTTACAAAGTCATTAAAATAATTATCTACAAGAAACAACATTATTTCCAAATTAAAACCTCGCATGTTATCTTTAACATTGACCCCATAACTATAATCTAACGTATCGATTACTTTAAAAATTCCGTTTTTATATAAAATATTGTACATAATATCGTATATTACTATATTGTTTTTTGATAAAATTTCAAAATCTTGTAATGTATTTTTAATTCCTTTTGTTAAAGTATCAAGATTTAGTAATAACGGATTTATCTCCCATAGACTTCTTGCTGAAATGTATGGCATGGTATAACCTATGACAATATCATTTAACATAATAACATCTGTTGCCCAAATAAAAGTTTTGTTTTTTATATTACTAAATTTTAATATATCTTCTTTTTTATAAGATGTTATTCCTTCTTCAAAAAACTCGTGAAATATTTTTATTACTGTATTATTAGTTTTGTCTAAATAACATGCTCCTTGTGATCCCTGTCCTAAAAATTCTAAACTATTTAAATATATTTTTAACTGTTTTTCTGATTTAAAGTTCATATCTTCCCTCGTGAAATAGTATTTTAGCACTTTTTACCCACAAACGCAAATATAATTTTTTTAATCCCGTTTGCTTGATTTAATGGCTTTATTTTGTTATAATAATTTCCATGGGAACTTTGATTGTTGGGTGTTAACCTTCTTTATTTTAGTAAATGAAGGAGGAATGCTTATGAAGTTTAAAACTTTCTTTCTGAGGGTTTTGGCGTTTATATCATTTGATTTGTAATTAATTATCATTTTGATTTTAATAATAAAAAAAATAATACCCAATCAAGCTTGATTGGGTAAAACCTATATATGGCTGACACTCAACGTGCAAAATCAAAGTGTCCCATTTTTTATTTTATACAAATTTCTTTGTTAGATACATCATATCATAACTAGTTATTTTTTTCAAGTCGTGACATTTCAATTAATTTTGTTGGGGTTTTAACTTTTTTTACTGATTTTCTTCATCTAACATCTCGTAATGCATGACGATATCTCTATCGTAATAAGCAATGCGTCCACTTGGTAAAAGTAACATTCTGTTAATATTAAGATTATCAACAAAGTCCAAATTATGAGATACTAGAAGCATTGTTCCTTCATAATTTTTAAATGTATCTGAGATTATTAATTGAGTCATTGGATCTAAGTGATTTGTTGGTTCATCTAATAGCAATGTATTGGCTCCAGTTAAGGATATTTTGGCTAAAGCCACTCTGCTTCGTTCTCCTGGTGATAATACTTCAACTTTTTTAAAAATATCTTCTCCGGAAAATAGAAAACTTCCTAACATCCTTCTTATTTCATAATCAGCAAGGCCAAAGTTAGCAAAGTTTTCTAAAATTGTTTTATTAGGTTCTAGTATTTCATGTTCTTGAGCATAATATGCTATGTCGGTTTTTTCAGTTATTTCAATATTACCTTCCAAAGGTTTTAAATACCCCATTATTAAACGTAAAAGTGTTGTTTTACCTATACCATTTTCACCAACTACTAAAAGCTTTTCCCCACGAGATAAATCGAAATTTAAATTTTTATATAATAAATTTTCTTCATCATAACCAAATGTTAGGTTATTACATTTTATTGGTATACTATAACTTGGTCTATTTATTTTCATATTAAATTTAGTATATTTATTTTTCTTTTCTAATTCTATCTTTTCACTTTCTAACTTTTCTAATTTTTTAATTCTATCTTTAGCTATATTTGCTTTCTTTTCATTACCACGAATATATTTTGCAATTATATTTTTTAATTTTTCTTCTTCTTTTATTTGACGATCATGTAATCTTTTCTTTGCTAAATCTCTTTCGTTTTTAATTTTTATATATTTTTCATAATTGCCATTATACATTTCAACATTATGCTTTATTTTATCAACATAAAGAGTTTTTTTCGTTACCTCATTTAAAAATTCTATGTCATGGGATATTACTAAAATAATGCCATGATAATTTTTCAAATAATCAATTATATAATCTTTTGTATCTAAATCTAAGTGATTTGTTGGCTCATCTAAAAGCATTATTTCGGGATTTGAATACAATAGTCTTGCAAATGCTACCTTTGATTTTTGACCTCCGGATATATTTTTTAGTTTTAAATCAAGAAGATTATCATCTATATTCATACCACTGATAATTTTAAGAAGTGAGCTTTCTGCGTTATATTCGTCATAGTATTCAAGCAATTCACTAACACAATTTATTTTCTTGTAGTATTTTTTTAACTCATATTCATCTTGGGTTCTAGCAATAATTTCATATAAAGAGTTTAACTCTTCTTTAAGTTTTTTTATTGGTCTTCCTTCAAGTAAGTATTCAAATACTGTTTCTTCTTTATTACTTGCATCATCCATTATTACTTGAGGTAAATAACCTAGATTAATTTTAGAATTTAAGAAGATAGAACCTGAATCTGGAGTTAAATTTCCTAATAATATATTAAACAGTGTTGATTTTCCTGCTCCGTTTACCCCGATTATACCTACTTTATCATTGTTGTTAATTTGAAATGATATATTATCAAATATAGTTTGAGTTCCAAAAGACATACATAAATTTTCTATTTTCAAAAGTATCACTTCCTTACAAAGGAATTATAGAAGATTAACACAATCAAGTCAATAAAAAAACTGTTTACTTTTTTTGAACAACATAAAAATATCCGATAATTGTTTTTTTTAATATTTCATAAAATTTATCAATTATTTTTTCCAACATTCTTAATTATTAAATACAATTTTGTTTTTTCACTCTATATCATTTTACTTCGTTTTTTTAATTTTCTTTACAAGAAAATTATTTTAATTATTAATGAATGTACCTTTTAGATTTTTAAATTTTAATTTATGTATGACTATTCTTTATCTGTTTTATTTTTAAAAAAATACATACCATTTAAATTGATATGTATTTTTATTTTATTTATCTTTTAGTGAGCTTTCTAAAATTTTATTTAATGCAGTATTACCTTTTTCTGTTAGATGTATTCCATCTGCCATTAAATAGTCTTTGTTCTTTTGAATTTGACTGTAAAAATTAATTACTGTTACATTGCTATAACTTCCTAGACTATTTAATGGTTTTCCACTTGACACAATATATAATTTGCTATTTTTACAAAGTTCAATTAATTCTTGATACTCTTTTATGGATATCACTGTTGAATTATCAAAGGCTAGTACTATTTTATTTGCTAAAGTATTTTCCTTAATAGATTTTTCAATACTTTCTTTTAAATCTTTATAACTAAAATCTTTATTTATTACGAATTTTGAGTCTGTAAAGTTTGATTGTAATGTTTCGAAGTCATAGAATAATATATCATTACCATAAAAGACCATTTTCTTTTTTAATTCCTCTTGGTGTTCTTTAATAAGTTGTTCTTTCTTATCTTTAAATGTATCTTTATAGACATCTACGATGGCATTATAAACAATATTTGTATACTCTTTTCTACCTGTTGGTGGTAAATGAATTCCATCAGCATAGAACCAATCACTATGACCTTTTGAAAGACTATACCAATCTATAATATGTAAATTATCATATTTTTTAGCTAATTCATTTAAATTATCATTTACATAAGTATAATTTGTTGTATTGATCCAAAAAACTGTTTTATCCTTTAATAAATCCATTATTTTTTCTTTACAACCATTTTTGCAATCTCCGTTTGTTCCTAGATGAATTACTACTGGGTTACCAAGTTTTTTGTTATTTTTTAGTTCCTCAAGAATTGTATATCCTACATATGTAGAACGAGACTCTTTAGAGTCAAAATAACTATTTGGAAACGCTTTTTTTAAATTGTTCATGGCTCCGAGCATAACCGAATCTCCTACAAAAGTTACAGGAAGTTCTTTAACTAATTCATCAAGACTCTTGTTTTCTAGTTCTTCAAGTTGTTTTGCCCAGTCATCTTCTTCTTTTTTCTCAAGAATTTGATACTCTTTTTGTTTTTCTAACATTATTTTTTCATTTTCTGCTAATTCAGCTTCTAGTTGCTTCATTTCTTTTTCGTGTGATTTTGTAGTTATATATTTATAACCTCCGAATGCTGATAATCCTATGATTACAACTAATATTATTCTTCTTACTATTTTCATATTATCCCTCTTATTTAGTACCATATGTAATACATATGATATTATTAATACAATTATTATAATTAATGGTGTTTTTAAATAATGATTTATATTTATATATTGAAATAAAAATATAACTGGATATTGTACTAAGTAAATTTCATAACTTAAATCAGACATTACTTTAAGTATTTTATCCAAAATATTCAATTCTTTTTTATCTAAAACGGCATAATCAATTAACCTACATGATATTAAAGTTATTATAATCATACTAAATGTAAATAACTTTGAATTTGAATCTATCAAACAAAATAATACCATGGATATAACTAAATATGCTCCGAATATTATTTTACGAAGTGGTTTTTTTCTAATATACTCTGGTACTAATGGTTTGTAATACGAATGAATAAAACCTAAGCACAAACCGAAAAGTATTGAATAAACTCTTGCAAATGAATTATAATAGGCATTCATTAAATTAGAACCTAGAGTACATTTATAAAAATATGCTGCCCCAATTACTGCAAGTATAAAAGTAAAAGCACAAGGAGCTAATTTATCTACTTTATCTCCAAGTTTTTTTAATCCTTTGTAAATAAATGGAAAAACTAAATCAAATTGTAATAATATTGATATGTACCATAAATGCATAAATGGTGAATCTACATGCCTAGCAAAATAATCTAAATTAGCATTTATTTGCCAAAAATTATTGTATCCTAATAATACTGATGTGGTTTCAATTTTTAAACTTAGCCAGTTAATACTACTAAAAAAAGAAACGATAGCCACTGATATTAAAGTGACCATTACTAGAGGTATATATATTTTTTTTAATCTAGATATATAATATTCTTTATATGAAAATTTTTCTTTTTTAAAAGACGTAACACATGATAAATATCCACTTAATACAAAGAAAGTACATACCGCTAAATAACCACCTTTAAGTATTCCTAAATGATAGAATAATACTGCAATACAGGCTATTACTCTGATTATATTTAAATTTTTGTAGTATTCTTTTTTATTATTTTTGCTTTTATTCATTTTGCACCTCAAATATAACACTATTTTAACAATTCTTATTATACCATAAAAAAAGCCTTGCAATTGACTTTTATTGTTTTTTTGACGGAATATTTCTTATTCTTGACATTCCAAGTTGAACCAAAGAAAAATTATCAGATAACTCTTTTAATAATTCTTTTAATTCTTGAATTGAAGATACCACTATGTCTGGTGCTTTTAATACAGCAAGTTGAACATATACGTCATTTTCATTTTTATAAAATACACATGGAGAATCACGACCAAGATTGCATAGGCTAGCCCAGTCCATACCAAACGAAAATCTAAAACGCGGACATATTTCATTCATCTCATTTACTGTATAAATCTCTCCGACATAAATCGTTCTTACAAGGGTCTTTTTCTTTTTATTAGAGTTTATTATTTCATATACTTCTAATTTCAATAAATCTTCTGGAAAATCAATATTATCAATATCTTCTGGCATATTGATAACTAATGGAGATGTATTTTCATCTCTTATTGTGGGAAAACTTTTTCCGAACACTGCAACAACCTTTAATTCTTCTTTATCTTCTTTGTTAAACATTAATTAATTTCCTTTCTAGATTTGGTTCTTTTTAATGCTTTTTCATCATTTAAAATAATTGATAAATCCATTTAAAATTCTTTTAATTCCGTAGTATCTGGCACAACTATATCGTCTGAGTCTAACTTAGCTACTAAAACATAATTATTATAAACATCTTTATAAAATACACACGGAGAATCATCTCTAATATCTTTTAGAGTTTTAACATCAAAATTTTCACAATATCTATAATTGGGATGTATGCTTTTTATTATTCTTTCAGGGTATACTTCTCCGACATATATTGCACATATATATTCTTCTTTACCATCTTGTTTTTCAAATACTTCTAACTTTAAAATATTATTTGGTAATTCAACGCTTTCTAAATCGCATGGTAATTCAAGCACTAATGGCGAATTACTTTTATCTTTTAGAAATGAAAATCCTTTACTATTTGTATTTATTATTTTTAATATAATGTTTTCTTTCATTATTTATCTCCTTAATTCTGGATACTCCTATTAATCTTTTTTGGTATTTTTCCGTTAATTCAGCTAACAACATTTTAAGTTGATTTATATTTTCTACAACCATATCACCACGATTTAATTTTGCAAGTAAAACTAAAGTCCCATTAGAATTTGGTACAAATACATAAGGCGTATTATCTTTTCCTTGAGAAAATTGAAAGGTCGGGTTTAATGATTGAATAGTTTTCTTATAAAAAACTTCTCCGATGTATATAGAAAATAAGCATTCTTCTGTTTCTTCGCTAGTTTCATATACTTCCAATTTTACAATATTTTGAGGAAATGATATTTTTTCAATTTCTGTTGATAAAATTATTTCGATGGGCATATCATCTTTTTTGTAAACTTTACCATCTTTTGTTACTAAATTTTTTATTTTTAATTCTCTTTTTTCATTCATGACAAAACCTCCTATATAAATTATATCACTTACTTTTTAGTTTTAATATATTTGTTTTTGTTTTTCTTTATATTCTTCAAATAATTCAAAGCATTTCTCATGATCTAATTGTTCTATTTTCAAAATCTCTTCATTTTTATTGTTTATATATTTATAAATGAAATCATCTCTAAATCCTATTTCTTCTGCTTCATTTACATTAGTTCCATAATATACAGTTTGAATATTTGCCCAGATTATAGCTGATAGACACATTGGGCATGGATATCCTGTTGCATAAAGTATGCAATTTGATAAATCATGAGTTTTTAGTTTTTTTGATGCTTCTCTAATTGCATTTATTTCAGCATGAGCTGTTGGGTCATAAGTTTCCAACACTAAATTTGAAGATATGCTTATTATATTTCCATTTTTATCTGTAATTACTGCCCCAAAAGGCCCACCTTTATTATCATTCATAGTTTTTCTTGCTTGATTTATTCCCAAAGTCATTATTTTATCGTTATTCATGGTTACCACCTAATTAAATTGTACCAAAAACATTTAAAAAAGTCATTAAAAATGTGTTAATAACTTTTGAGTTATCAACACATTTCTTGTGCAATATTATTTATAACTAGATGTATTTCTTTTTTCTACATAAAACCATTGAATTTTTATTTTCTGTAAATACTTTCAATGTATTTATTGTTGCAAATTTGTCTTCTTCTGCAAACTTTATACCTATTCCGCCTGCTTCTGTCCACTTAAGTAAATTTCCTGAATAGTCATCTACAAGAATTGCGTCTTGTGCTTTTACAATTTGTGATTTATCTATGCCGCTAGGTACAAAAATAATTCCTACTTCTTTATTTTTACTTCTTATATAATTTACCTTTGCTATCATTTATTTTGTACGTTTGTCAAGTATTTGTTAAAAAATGTTGATAACAACTAAGTTATCAACAAATTTGTGGTTTTAATCTTTCTAATTTTGTTTCTTTAGAAATCATATCATTCATTATTTCTATAAATCGTTCATTAGTAATATTAACTAATAATTTTCTTATTTCTTCTTCACTTAAATGAGAAAGAAAATCCATTATATATTCATATTCCATCTCAAAAAGTATTTTTTTCTTGTATTTTTTAATTGTTTCTTGCCAATATGGAGTTTGTTTTAATTCAGCATAGTACGTACTTAATATAAATATCAAGTATTCTTTTAATTTTTTTTGATGTTTTAACTCTGTTATTCTAATTTCTAAACTAATATTTTCTAGTGAAATCCCTGGTGTTATATAAAAATCATTATTTTTAGAAAATGAAAAAGTAAATGAAATGGAATTACTATTTACATTAAAGTTATATACTACAGGAAAATTTGCAAGTAAATAATCAATTATTTCTTTTAAAGTATTAATATCTAAAAAAGTATCTGTTAATATTTTCCCATGTAGTACACTTTGTTTAAAATTTTCAGTGCCATCGAGGATACTAATAAATGTGTGTGGCACATTATCTTCTTCTATTAAATTTATTATTATGTCTGTAGACGGCCTTTTAAAACTTGGCATATCTAAATCTATTCTTGGTGTTTGAACGGGATGCAATAAATTTATTATGTTAATTATCTTTTTTAATACTTCTTTTTCATTTGTTATTTCCATAACCAGAACCTCCATTTGTTTTATGATAACGTTTAAATTAACAATTTTTTCAAAAGTATATATAATAAATTTGACAATAGTAAAAAGTTTTGTTACATTATTGTTGTAATGCTTACTTGGGAAGGGTTAAATCTGGGTTCTCGAATGAGAGTAGATATGCGATTGCATATTTAGAATTTCTTTGCTCCTGGGGTAAGCTTTTTTTATTTACTTAAATTTAATTCTATCTACCCCTTGAACAAAATTTTCTTATATAAATCTCAATTAAATCGGGATCATTTTGATTTTCTGGTAAATTATCCAAATCAAAAAATTTCATATTTTTTGATTCACTATCCCATTTTAATTCACCACTATATTTTCTAATACAGTAAAGCGCTGTGTTATTAATTACTACATCCCCATTTGGATAATCATTTCTTCTTGAAGCTCCAGATACTATATCTATTAGCTCTAGGTCTTCTTCATTAACATCAAGATTAGTTTCTTCTTTTACTTCTCTTAAAACAGTATCTTGAAACCTTTCTCCAAGTTCTTGGCATCCTCCAGGTAGTCCCCATTTATCTCTGTCTGCTCTACTTTGTAATAGAATTTGTCCTTCATTATTAACTATTATTGCAGCAGCACCATCTTGTAATAAAACAAATCTATGCTTTAATACACCCATGCATAATCTAGTAAATACAGGATAACCAATTACATTACTTAATTCTATTATTTCATCTGATGTTAATGGTTCAATAATTTTTACTAACGCTTCGTATGTTAAATTTCTTTTTTCTTGTGTTGATAAATTTCTTATTTTATCTATTACTTCTCTACTACTCATTATTTTTTCCTCCTTAAATAATTAAGACTAGTATAACATATATTTTTTTATTTATCTATTTTTTTCTAATCGTGGATAACTTTGATTGTAATTTAAAAAGGCTAATAATGCACTAGTAATAGCAATACTATCAAAAATTTCTCTTTTGTAAAATTCAGCACTCTTATTATAATCAATTGAACATTCTGAAAATATATCAGTGATTTTTTGATAAAACATTCTCTCACTAGTACGAATTAATTTAATTCTTTCCAATAATCTTTTAAAATATTCCTGATCTGATTTTCTAGCTTTCATAAATCTATCATCATTTAAAGCAAAACCTTGAATCATGTAATCTTTAATTATTTTGTTAGCCCAAGGTCTAAATTTAATTGCCTTTTTTGAATTAACTCTGAAACCTATAGAAATTAATCATATCAAGATTATAATAAGAATATGTTCTTTGCACACTTCGATTTCCTTCTTTATGAACTTGTGCAATTTTTGCACAAATTTCCACTTCTTTTAATTCATCATCTTTATAAATATTATTAATGCGCCTGATAATACCTGTTCTATCAACATTAAAAAGTAATGCAACAGCTTCTGTATTTAACCAAACATCTTCATTTTCAAGTAATACTTAAATTTTTGTATTACCTTCTTCATCATTGTAAAATATAATATTTTTTTCTGTGCCAATTAATTTATTATTCATATTTGCCATTTGCACATAATTATTTGTCAATTTAATTATATCATTAATTTTCTTTAGCCACAATAACAATGCTATATTTTAGAAAAAAATGTTAATAACTAAATAGTTATTAACAAGTTTTTTATATATTGCCTTTTAAATTTTAATGGTAATGTTAAACATTTTTCTTTTTCTAACGCCTAATTATTTCACTATGTTTTATCTTTTTATATTTTGTTGTTCTTTAGTTTCATTCATCATAAACACTAATGCTTCTACTTGTTCTATATCATCTTTAGAAATAATTTTGGTTTCACCTTTTGAAATATTTCTGCGTGCTTTAAAACATTTTAGAAACACAACTTGAGTAAAGTCGATGTAGTTTTGTCCTCCGAGATTTTTAGCAAATGATAATAAGTTACCGGTAACATATGTTTTTTTAATTTCATCTCTAAATGTTTTATAAAACAAATTAATTAATGGGAATAACTGCTCTTGCCATGATGAAGATATTTTTAAATCTATGCCTAGTCTTTTAAGTTCCTCCAAAATCTCTATTGTTATTTTTTGATTTATTATTTCATTTAAATCATTATCGTTTGATACTACTCCATTATTTTGTTCTGTCATTGTACTTAAACCGCTTATTATTCTTAATGGATTTTTTGATAAAACATGACAACTAATCATATGATTTATTTCGTGAATTATATGAGTTATATTATACGATAAAGGTAGAATTAAAACATCTAATTCAGCAAGAAAAGCACTTTGTGAAAAACATTTCTCTTTATATTTCTTTAAGTATTCATCTATAATTTCTTTTGGTAAAGAGGTTTCTATTATATCATTTATATCGCTATAATTTTGTATTTCATCATCATACCAAATAATCTTCAGCTCTTTAAATCTATTAGTGATAAAATCGGAATACTCAGTTCCATAAACATTAATAAAAGCCTGAATTATTACATCTAAATCTTCGTTTAATTTTATTTTACAAATATTATGTTTTGTTTTTAAATCCATAGTACATATCCCCTTTATATTAATCTATAATTCCTAAAAAAATTGTTACCACGCCAATAATACAATGACTAATCGATACTCCAAATAAATTTTTATCTTTTATATACAAATTATACCAAATTAAACCAATTATAAAAGTTAATACAATGGTTAATATATCTTTGTATATAATATGGACAAATGCATACATAGACGAAGATATTAACATAGTACTATGTTTGCCATTATCAAAATAGCCATAGAAACCACGATATAAGAATTCTTGAATTGGGCATGAAATAAATATATAAAATAAATAAAAGTATATTGTTTCACTTGGAACAAACTTATTTATATTTAAAAATTTCATTAAGATAATAATTGATACGGATATAATAATTATGGGTAAATTGCTGATTAATGAGTTTGCAATATTTCTTTTAGTTATACCTAAATCCTCATTACTTATATTATTTTTTCTTAACCAAAAATATATTAGAATTCCAAATGTTACTAATATATAAAATTTATATTTAAACAATTGCTGAAAAATTAAAATTGATAAGGGAACTAATATATATAAAGTATTGATAACAATAAATATTTTTTTGTTTTTCATTCTACCTCATTCCTTCGTTGCTTTTTATCTCATTAAAACTTCCGTATTTTTAAATTAAAAGGTGTAACCTAACTATTTTGTTTACACCTTTTTGTTAAATTATATTACTTTCCGCAGCAATTCTTATATTTTTTCCCTGAACCGCAAATGCAGGGGTCATTACGACCAATTTTGTGGCTAACTCTTTTAGGTTGATTCTTAATTTTTTCTTTACCATCGTTAGCAGTTCCTTTTAAAGTTTGTTTTCTTTCAACATTTTGACGAACTTCGGCTTTAAGTAAGAAAAGCGCAATATCATTATCTATTTTGTTAAGCAAGTTATCAAACATTTCAAAGCCTTCCATTGTATAGACTTGAACTGGATTTGATTGCCCATAACCGCGAAGACCAACACCTTCTTTTAAGTGTTCCATAGCACTCATGTGATCTACCCAACTTGTATCAATAACACGAAGTGATATAGCTTTTTCAAAGTCATTCATAAGTGGTGATGATATCATTTTCTTTTCATAGTTTTTGATAACTAGTTCACTAATGTAATCTATTACTTCTTGTTCTTTCATTCCTTCAAGGACTTTGGCATTTAATTCTTCACCTTTTAAGAAGTTAGTATTTACATATTCTGCAATTTCAGATAAATCATTTTCTGTTAAACAATTTTCTGGTGGAATATGACTGTCTACAAGATTTGTTATTGTATTTTTAAATGTTTCAATAATTGAATCATGAATACTTTCTTGATCAAGTATCTCATTACGACGTGCATAAATTATTTCTCTTTGTTCATTTAAAACATTATCATAATCAAGAAGGCTCTTACGATAATCGAAGTTATTTCCTTCAACTTTCTTTTGGGCTGATTCAATACTTCTGGTTAATGCTTTAGACCGAATTGCTTGATCTCCATCAATTCCCATACTTATTAACATATTTTTAATTTTTTCAGTACCGAAACGGCGCATTAAATCATCTTCAAATGAAACAAAGAATTGACTTGTCCCTGGGTCTCCTTGACGTCCTGAACGACCACGCAACTGATTATCAATACGGCGTGATTCATGTCTTTCAGTACCAATTACATAAAGACCACCAATTTCACGAACACCTTCGCCAAGTTTAATATCTGTTCCACGACCAGCCATGTTTGTTGCAAGTGTTATAGCATCTTTTTCTCCAGCATGAGCAATTATTTCAGCTTCTCTTTCATGATTTTTTGCATTTAACACTTCATGCTTTAAACCATTTTTAGTAAGTAATTTACTTAGCTTTTCGTTAGCTTCAACTGAAATTGTGCCAATTAGAATAGGCTCGTGTTTAGCATGAATTTCTTTAACAACATTTATTATGGCTTTATATTTACCATTTTCTCCAGAATAAACTAAGTCCGGTAAATCTTCACGAATTACTGGTTTATTAGTTGGTATTCTGATAACATACATGTTGTAAATATTTCTAAATTCTTCTTCTTCAGTCTTGGCAGTACCTGTCATACCTGATAATTTATTATACATTCTAAATAGGTTTTGGAATGTAATAGTTGCCATTGTTTTAGTTTCAGTGTTAATTGTAACCCCTTCTTTAGCTTCGATAGCTTGATGAAGACCTTCTGAATATTGTCTTCCGTGCATTAAACGACCTGTAAATGGGTCAACAATTATAATTGCATCATTATCTACAACATAATCAATATCTTTTTTAAATCCATAGTTTGCTTTTAGGGCTTGATTTATATGATGTACTAAATTAGTATTATCCAAATCATATAGATTTGTTATATTTAAAAACTTTTCAACTTTTTTACTACCTTCAGCAGTTAAAGATACACTCTTTGTTTTTAAATCAATCGTATAATCTTCTTCTTCTTTTAATCTTTTAGCAACTCTATCCGCTTCAACATAAAGATTATTAGTATTAAATTGCCCACCACTGATAATTAATGGTGTTCTTGCTTCATCAATTAAAATTGAATCAACTTCATCGATGATACAGAAGTTAAGTCCTCTTTGAACTCTATCTTCTTTTCTTACAACCATATTATCTCTTAAGTAGTCAAATCCAACTTCATTATTTGTAGAATATGTAATATCTGCATTGTATGCTTCTTGCTTTTCTTTTGGTGATAATTCTCTTAAATTTATACCAACAGATACACCTAGTAAGTCATATATTGGTCTCATCCATTCAGCATTACGACTTGATAAGTATTCATTAGTTGTTACAACATGAACACCTTTTCCGCTTAAAGCATTTAAATAAGCTGGTAAAATTGTAGTTAAAGTTTTACCTTCACCAGTTTTCATTTCCGCAATATTACCATAATGGATTGCTAAGCCCCCAAGAATTTGAACATGGAATGGTTTTTCTCCAATTGCACGATAAGCAGCTTCACGAGCTAATGCAAATGCAGGAACTACAATATCTTCAAGAGTTTTTCCATCTTCAAGCATTGCCTTAAATTCTAAAGTTTTATCTTTAAAATCTTCGTCTTTTAAAGCTTGCATAACAGGTTCTAATTTCTCAATTTCTTCTGCTAATTTTTCAAAGCGACATAATTCTTTATATTCACTATCTAATAATTTTTTTATAAAATTCATTTTCTCATTTCTCCTTAATGTGTATTATACCATAAGTAAAAAAAAAGAAAAAGCATTTAACCTTTTTTTCTTAGTAATATCAAAAAAAGAAGCCTTTTGGGCTTCAAATTATAAACTATTTAACATTTATAATACCAAATTTACCATCTTTTCTTTTATAAAGAACAGAAACACAATCTTCATCAATATTTTTGAAAACAAAGAAATCATGATTTAATAAATCAATTTGAAGCATTGCTTCTTCTTCATCCATTGGTTTCATTTCCATCTCTTTTCTTTTGACGATTTTTGGTGCTTCTTCTTCCTCATCATCATTAACTTCAAAATCAAAACTCATTTCAAATTTAGGAACATCGTGATACTTCTTGCCAAGACGACTTTTATTTTTTCTAATTTGTCCTTCAAGTTTATCAACTACTAGGTCCGTTGCTGCATAAAGGTCAGGATGTCTTTCTTCTGCTCTTAAAGTAAATTTACTTGTTGGCACTGTTACTTCAATACTTTGATCTTGGTTCTTTACCTTAATTAAGACCTTACATTCAGTTGCCTTAGGACTTTCAAAATACTTATCTAGCTTTCCTAACTTTTCTGTTATGTATTCTTTCATTGACTTTGTGACAGTTACTTTGTCACCACGAATACTTATCTTCAAATTATCACCTTCCTAATTTTAATATACCACAAAAAAAAGAAAAAAACTACTTAATTGTAGTCATTTCTTGTTCTAAAACATCAACTGCTTGTAAACCTTTTGAAGTTTCAATTAGTTTAAAATTTACTGTAGCACCTTCATTTAATGTCTTATAACCTTCTTTAACAATAGCTGAATAATGCACAAAGATGTCAGATAGTTTATCACATTCGATGAAACCGTAACCTTTGTCATTATTAAACCACTTAACAGTTCCTTGCATCATAACTCTTAGCTCCTTCCTACATTTAAACTTTAACACACTAAAGTTTATAATGCAACAAAAACCGTTCGACATTTTTTGACAAAAGTCCTTAAATTCAACCTTTTACGCTAGTAATTATATGGGTTTCATAATTTGAAAAAATATATGTTTTTATATTAAATTTATCTTCTAATTTAGAAAATATCTCTTTTATTAGTTCACCACTACCTAAAAGATATACTTCTTTTTGATTTAAAATATAACTAAGGTATTCTAATATATCATCTGTTTTTAAAAAGCCTTGAGTTTCCATGTATATATTATTTATTTTTTTATATTCATCTAAATATGTTATATTAAAGTAATCATCAAATACATTTATATATGCAATATTATTATTTAATTTATAATACTTTAATTCTTTTTCTATAATTATTTTTCTATAATTAAATGAGTTTATTATATTTTTTAAAAACGTTATATCTGCAGGTGTATAATTTGATGCTACAACTACTTTTATTGTTTCACCAAATAAAGAGTTATTTAAATGATTTTCACTTAATAACTTTTCAAAAGATTTCATAAATTTCTTTATATTACTTATTCTTCCACCATAAACTATATTCTTAGATAATTTATATTTTATAATATCTTTTTGTTTCTTACTTTTTAAATATAAACAATCGTCTGTTATATGCAAAATATTATTATATTTCATAATTTATCCTCTTTTATATTTTTGTCTAGTTACTTCTCCCCCACGAATATGTTTTTCTCTGTCATGATTTTTAAATATATCGTCTATTTCTGCTCCAAGTTTTTTATCTATTTCTTTTAATCTTTCAGAAAGATCTGTATGTACTGTACTTTTACTAACATTAAATAAACCTGCAGTTTGTCTTATTGTATCTTGAGTTTTTATTATATGATTTGCTTCATTTAAAACTCTTTTTTTTATATCTTTATTCATTAACCAAACAACCCCTTAATAAACTATATTATTAAAGGGCTGTTTTTATGTTATTTTAAATCTTCGATGTTCATGTTATAAAAGTCTTCTGGATCTATTGTAGTACCATTATGATATACTTCAAATAATAAACAATTTTCTGTTTCTCCATTTAGGCTATTATCTCCGCTTTTACCAATTACATCTCCACTTATTACAACATCGTCCTTTTTTACTTGAACATCACTTAAACTATAATAAATGGTTTTTAAGTTTTGGTTATGAGTTATTTCTACATAGTTTCCTAGTATATCATCTTTAGAAACATTAGTTACTGTTCCATCAAATGAACTTAATACATCAAATTCATCTTTTGATGAGTATAAAACCCCACTATTTTGTAAATAAGTATTTTCATAATATACTAATGAATTTTGTTGCTTTGCCTCTTCATCTTTCATATCATAATATGATTTACTTATGGATACGTTACTACTTACATATGGTCTTTCTATTTTACTTTCTACAATGTCCTCATTCTTGCCAACTGGTGTTACATTGTTTTTTAATGCACTTACAGCCATATTACCATATTCAACTTTACTTTGTAGTATATTACCTAAAAAGGAAATACTGACAAATAATACTCCGATAACCATTACATATACTGTTGGTAAAACAAATTTTTTAAGTCTTTTTGTTTTCATCAATTCACCATCCTAATTAAAGTATGGGAATTATTTTTATATTTTATACACTAATTTTTTCAATATTTATATTTTGATAATAATGTTTTAATATCTCTTCATAATTTTTACCAGATTTGGCATATTCATTTGCACCATATTGACTCATTCCAACACCGTGTCCATAACCGTTCATAGTTATATTTATGGTATCATTTATATTGATAGTAAAGTCTGTTGATCTAAGTCCAAGTAAAGAGCGAATCTCTGTTCCTTTATATTCTTTACCATTAATATTTATGGTATTTACACGACCTGATGATGTTTTATTAATATCTTTTATTATTATACTTTTACAATCTATATTTAATTTATTACAAAATTCTTTTTTATTAATACTTACATTACTTGTAAAATTACTTTCAGGAGATTCTACACTCTGTAAATATTCTTTATTAGAGCCAAATACATAAGATGAATCTTCTGTCTTGCCATTTGATTTTGCAAAATACATACTTAATATTACATCTTTATCATAAGTCATTACTAAACCTTTTGTTTCATCAACTGCTTTTTTTATTTTATTATAATAATATTCATAATTATTTTGCCAGTTTTCTTGCATTGCATCTTTTGTTATATATACTTGATTAGATTTATCTGTTACTAAGTCATAAGTTCCTTTTGAGCTCTTCATTTTATATATTGCATATGTTCTAGATGCTATTGCTTGTGCTTTTAACGCTTCCATTTCAAATGAAGCCGGCATTTCTCCGGCGATAACTCCGATTACATATTCTTCTAGGTCAATATTTGTAATATTTCCAGTACTTGTATCTTTAATTGCTAGTTTTATTTCTTCATTTTTTACTTCGGTATTTTTTTCATTATTAAAATAAGCAGTTTCTTTTTTAAAACTGCTTATTGCTACGATTGACAAAATTACTACCACTATTAATAGTATTTTATTTTTCATATATTCTCCATTTTAATTATATTAAATGTTTAAAAAATCTAGTACAAAATTTGTTAATAAGTAACCAAATGAGAAACTTAAAACCATGACAAGGACCTTGGCTTCGATTATTTTTCCTGATTTAATTATGCCATTAAAGTTTACTCCGGATAATCCAAAAGCACTTACAAATGTAAAAAAGATATAAAGTAATAATTTAACTAACATAATTTTCTCTTTCTATTTTATTAATTTTTTCTATTCTTCTTAAATGTCTTTCTTCACTTGGCTCTTTTGTGGCAATAAAATTATCTAGTATATTATGTATTTCTTCTGGTTTTATATTAGCACTAAATGCTATAACATTGGCTCCATTATGATTTTTAGCTGTAAAAGCATCATTGCCATCTACTACTCTAGCACAACGAATACCACGGATCTTGTTGGCAGCAATAGACATGCCAATTCCTGAACCGCATACTAAAATTCCGAGCGAATGTTCATTTAACACTTTTTCACAAACCCATTTAGCAAAATCAGGATAATCATCTTGATCATTATTTGGAATGTCTGGCGTTAATACTTCATAACCAAACTCATTTAAATAGTTAATTATATCTTCTTTACATTTAACCCCTTGGTGGTCAAAACCCAAAAATATTTTAATAGTAATCATCTCCCTATAATTAATTATACTAAACTCTTAGGCAAAAGAAAAGAACAAATCAATTAGTTTTGTTCTTTGTCTAAACCAAATTTTTTATTGAATTTTTCAATATTTCCAGTTTTCTTAGCTTTACCTTGAGTACCTGTATAGAATGGATGACATTCACTACAAATTTCAACATCTATTTTTTCTTTAGTTGATTTTGTTTGAAATGTTGCTCCACATGCACAAGTAACAGTAGCATCTTTTACTTCTGGATGGATATTTGCTTTCATATTCTCTCCTTCCGCCATACCACATTCATGGCATAGTAATTCGTTTTTCTAACCTATTATACCATATTTTATGTTTTTAACAAGGGGGTTTTGCTAATTATTTATAGGAAAAATATTATTACTTATTTTTTTATGATTAATGAATAAATAAGTTAAATATATATTAGTTTATAAAAATTGGGTTATCTTTTGTTCCATTTCCCGATTTATATGTTATTGATGACAGAAGACTAAAAACAGGTCTAACACTTGCTGAGGCATTCGGGTCATTCATTGAAAAATCCAAATTAAAAATACTGTTATATTGAACGTTCGGCGTCATTGAATATTCAATTGATGATCCCATATATATCCAAGATCTATTCTCTTTTGTAACTATTGTCTCATTCCATACTTCTGGTTTTGCTGCATATTTATAGTCTGACAAATAAATTAAACCAACCTTTGCTAAATAAGTTGTTTGGGATAAAACAGATGAATAGTTTACAATTTCATTATTATATACTTCTTTAGCTGTTTTAGAGTAAATATTATCCCATGTATTTCCACCCACAATCCAGTTTGTTGTAGCAATTTTGTTTGCCCAACTTTCTCCAATATTATTTAGCATATTATTATTTAAATTAATTTTATTTAAAAGACTTGTTGTCCAGTTTATGGAACCTTTACCATTATTTGCTGTTGTATCATTATTGTAGTTCCAGTGGTAAAGATAACTAATCGTTTGTTCTCCCTTATAATTCCTGTCTCTTCCATGACTATCTTTAAATCTTCGTTTGGAATATCTTTTATTTTTTCCTCTAATAGTTTTAATCCCACTACATCATGATTTATTTCAAATGGTTCTACAATTAATTCACCAGCAACTGATAATACAGCAATTGTACTTTTTCCTTTTGAAACATCAATGCCAACTCCATACTTCATTTTATTTTCCTTCCTATCCTTCTCTTAATTATGATTGGTTCCAACTCCTCTACATATCCTCATTTTGGCTCTTTACACGAGAATTATTTCAATCTCAACTTGCTTAAACGAATATATTATGTGAAGGTTGGATAACACTTTTTTTATACGAGAACGTTATCTCTAAAAGGCCAACGTTATCCAATCACTTCAATCATAATAAAAAGAAGTGTAATATTCAATCACATTTCTGTAATTAATTATTACACTTTTATAGTACCAAAGAAGGTCATAAAATTTGGAAATGGCTTTCTGACTTACCTTCTCATAAATATCATGCTATTGTTCATAAAGATATTGAGTTATATGATTCAAAATATAAAACTAACATTGTTATTAGTAAATATCTAAATACTAAAGCCCGTGGATTATTGTAACTAATAAAGATGTTGAACATGCTATTCAAAATTATTCTCATCGCTTTGGTTCTATTGAATGTGTTTTTAAAAATCAAAAAAGCAATGGATTATATTTAGAAGCTATTAACAACGCTAGTGAAAAAGCTTATAACACAA
>UQVR01000010.1 GCA_900544625.1 uncultured Mycoplasmatota bacterium | reverse complement strand
ACTCTGATTTTATTAGCCATAACTTTCTTGTACATCTATCTACTATACTTACTATCGAATCATATTCATTCCTTTTACCTATTATAGAGTCTATTTCTAAATGTCCAGCTTCTGTTCTATTTTCAATATACTTAGGTCTTAAACTTATTGGCAACACTGTTTTATTATCTAAATTCCATTTGAAATGTGCCATCATACCCGTTTTTTTACCTTTTCTTTTTTTATAGCATAATTTTTCTTTGCTTAAAAATATTTTTCCTTCATTTATCCAATTATATACCTGTTTAACTGACGGGCATTTTGCAAAAACGTGACTCTTTTTAAACTTATATACACATATTTCTATAGAACAAACTTTTCGATCATAATGATCAAATAAATATTTTATAAATATTTCATATTTTTTGTTTATATCAATTTTTCTTTTTTGATATATATTTGCCTTATATCTTGATATTGTAGAATGACTTATTTTGAGTCTTCTTCCTACTTCTCTCATTGAAAGCCCTTGAGCTAATAGAATGTCAATTTCTACTTTCTTTTTTTCCGTTAATTGTTTATAATTCATATAGGAGCCTCCTTGCCGGGATTTGGCTCCTTTATTATATCAAAAAGCCGCACCCAAGTGGTGCGGTTCAATTTTCAATTTAGGAAAAATAACCGTATGGTTATTTTTTTAAAAATATTTTACTATTTTGTAATTAGCATTTAACTTTTCTAGTAATTCTTTTGTTTCATATTGTGAAAAACTTTTTTCAAAAGTACTTGCATCCATCAAGAACATATCTGGATAATTTATAAATATTTCTTTATATGTTATAACCCCGAGATTTTTTAAATACTCAATGTTTACTCTCACTAGTTTTTCATGTGTTTTTATTGCTTCTTTTATTTTTTCTGGAGTATTTTCTAAAAATTCGTTAATATCAACTTCTTCAAACCCATATTCTTTTAAAAAATTCATGCTACTCTCCCTTTTTCTACTTCTTTATTATTTGCAAGAATTTCATCAATATTTTCACTTAAATAATCCAAATTATCGCTGAACTCACCGAAGACTTTCATTAAAGTTTCTTTTATTGATAATCCTTCTTTTTCTACCAAAGCTAGCTTTTCATATATTTCGTTTTTTTTATCTTCCATTGCAAATGTTTCCATTACTCTATCGGAAAGTTCTTTTAATTCAATATCTGATATACCTTTAATTTCTTTAGTCATTTCGCTTGTTTGAGATAAAACATATTCATATCCTCTTTTACTAAATAAAAATGATTGATATTTTCCTTTTTCGTTTTTATAAGGAATACCCAAATGTTCTAAATGTGCCATTCTTTTAATAATTGCATCTACATCTTGTTTTAAAAATGAAGGTGTTTGTTTATATGCTTCAAGAAAGCCTAATTCTTTGGCTCTTAAAACTGTCTTTTTTAAGATTTCTGGTTCTATTGTTAAAACTATCCATTCACTTGGTTTTAAATTAATACCATTTTCACTTAAAAGAATTCTATTTTCTGGTTCTGCAAGTTCCAAAGAAATTAAAAATTTTTCTGGTTTTTCCTTTTCTACATCAAACCCTTTTTTCTCTTCATCATAAATGCTTTTTATTTCTTCAAAAGACTTCATATAATCATCCTTTCTAATATGCCATTAATGGTACTTTCTTTGGATCTAATCCACTTATTTGCAATAAATTTATTGTGTTATTTAAACCATTTAAATCATATTTTACTAATACACTAGGCATTAAGCTAATATCTCGTGATTCTTTGCCAATAGCTATTAATTTATCTATTTTTTCTGCTAATTCTTTATCAAGTAACAATTCAATATTTTCTATTAAAATATCTAAATCAATTTCATGACTCTTTAATACTTCTATGTTTTTATTTATTGTTTCTTCATCATCACTATTAATTACTTTATCTAATTTTTCTTTATTAATACTGTTTAAATTTAAACCAAGATTTTCTAAAAAACTAGTTATAGCATTACTACTATGTTCTTCTACTTTACTTTGCATTACATTATCTTCGTTATTATCACTAAATAATGGTTTTACTTCTTCAACTACATCTTCTTTAGTTTCTTCTTTTTCTTCATGCTCTTCTTCTGGTTCTTCTACATCAGGAATAGCATTTTCACTAATTACACTTTCGAATATATTTTCTAATGAAGATGGTTCTTCGGAATCTAATATAGTTTCTTCTTTAGGTTCTTCTTTTACTTCAGATTTTGATTCCTTTTTAGCTTCCATTAATACTTCTGTTATTGTTTTTCCACTTGTTTGTGAACCACTTTTAAATGATGCATCATATTCATATAAAGCATCTTCTGGGAACATTAATATTTTAGCGGCTTCTCTTTGTTCATCTTCATTAAAATCAAATTTTTCAAGTAAGCTTGTAATCGCATCTCTAGTTATATTGATATTTCCTTCAAGCGCTAGTTCAAAATATTCATTTAATTTTGCTTGATTACTTAATGCTTCATCTTTCCTTATTCCTAATTCTTCTACTTTAGTGATTGCATTATTCATTTCTGTTTCAACAGTTTCTAATTCTTCACTAGCTTTTTTATTTTCTGATACAACTTTTTCAATTGTTTCAGGTAGCATTCTTGTTATTTTTTCATTTATTGATGCTGGATCAAAGTCTATTTGTAATCTATCTAAAACATTAGAAAAATCGTCTCTATTTATATTGCTTAAAATAGAAGATAATTTATTTCCTTCTTCTTGTAAGGTTCTTTCTTCATTACTTAATTTTTCGATTTTATTTAAAAGAACTTCTTTTTCATTCTTTGTTCTTTCTCCAGTTTCAATTGCTTCTTGTCTTTCTTTATTCATTTTAGCTAGTATAACACTATCTTCACCACGTAAGTTATATAACTTATCTAGTAATGTTTTAACTTCACTTGATAACATCTTCATTTAATCACGCCCTTTATTATGAATAGATTATAGCAAATATTTTTGTTGTTGTAAAGAGGCTTTTTGTTAATAAATACTTTGTGTTATAAAGAATAAAACATATACAAAGTTGCATATGTTCTATTAAAATTTAAATTAATTATTTTACTGTCTCTAGGTATATTTTATCTTCGAAACTACCTCTTTTTTCATTTTTCTTTTTGGCAACAGTAATTATGTCATCTAGGGATTTATTTTCTAACTTAGCTAAAGATATCATTACTTCAAGCATATCAGCAAGTTCTTCTATTCTATTTTTACCAGTTGATGTTAATACTTCTAAATATTCTTCATATAGTTTCTTTTCTAGTTCTTCTTTATATTCTAAATCACTTAATATTCTAGTAACAGGTGTTTCATTATTTGAACTTATTATTTCTGGAATTTTATCTCGTACTAATTTTTGGTATTGTTTGGGTCGATAACCTATAAATAATTCTTCTTTTTTAGGAATAAAATCATGCTTTAAATATAAATGCTTGGCAGTTAGATTGTTAGACCACACATTTACCATAATAATTTCGGCATTATTTTCTTGACACCAATTCTTGAAATTATCTATTAATAAGGATGCTAATTTCATATTACGATATTCAGGCAAGATAAATAAGGCATCTAGTTTGGCAGATTTCTTATTGTTTAGTTCATCTTCTATAATAAATCCGTATAAATATCCCACTATTTTTTCATCTGCATATGCAAAATATAAGTAATTATCATTATATAAGTTTTCATAGTAAGATTTCATTTCAAAATCATTTTTAATATTTTCATCATATTGTTGTTCATCTTTTATTAACATTGTTAAAAATTTGTTTGCAATGCCTACATTTTTTTCATTTGCTTTTTTTAATTCTATCTTCATAATAATCACATTTAAATAATATCATATTTTATAGTTAAATGCAAAATTGTTTTTAACCAAAAAGATCTAAATTCATATACTACCCTAGAGGGAGGAATTATTTTTGAAAAAGAAAATTATTATTGGATTATCTTGCATAATCATATTTGTAGCTTTGATTCTAGCTTTAAAATTTATTAAAAAAGATACAAATGAAAATCTTATTAAAGTTAGATTAGCAGAGGTTACACATAGTTCTTTTTATAGTCCACTTTATATTGCTTTAGAAAAAGGTTATTTCAAAGAATCCGGCATTGATTTAGAACTTATTTTAACTCCAGGCGCTGATAAAGTTAGTGCTGCCGTGTTATCTGGTGATGTAGAAATTGGTTTTGCCGGAGCTGAATCTGCAATATATGTTTACAAACAAGATGAAAGCGATTATTTACAACTTTTTGCTGGACTTACTAAAAGAGATGGTCAATTTATAGTTTCTAGAAAAGAAATTAAAGATTTTAAATTAGAAGATATATATAATAAAGAAATTTTAGTTGGTAGAAGTACAGGAATGCCTGCATTAAATTTCTTAAATGCTTTAAAGAAAAACAATATTGATACAAATAAAATAAAGGTAAATACTGCAGTTGAGTTTTCTGCTTTATCTGGTTCATTTATTGGTGGTGTTGGGGAATTTGTTAACCTTTTTGAACCTAATGCAACGGCTTTAGTTAAACAAGGATATGGTCATGTTGTGGCATCCGTTGGTATGCTTTCTGGTGAAGTTCCATATACAGCATTCTATGCTCGTAAAAGTTATGTAAAGAATCATAAAGATATTGTTAAGAAATTTACTGATGCTATAAATAAAGGCATAAAATATACGCTTGATAATGATGCAGAAGTTGTTGCTAAAGATATAATAAATCAATTTCCAGACACAAGTGTTAAAGATTTAGCGGAAATGATAAAAAGATATAAAGAATATGATTGTTGGCTAGATAATCCATATATAAGTGAAGGATTATTTACTAACTTGGAGGATTTTTTAATAGATTTTAATTTATTAGATGAATATGTTCCATACAAAGATTTAGTTAATAATTTCTATGAATAAGATACTTGAAATTAAAAATTTGAGCAAAAATTATCAAACCATAAAAGGAGAAATAAAAGCGATAGATAATATTTCTTTTGCTTTAGATAATGAGGAAGTACTTTGTATCGTTGGTTCAAGTGGTTGTGGAAAATCTACACTTTTAAATATTTTGGCAGGGCTCGATAATAAGACTAGTGGAGAAATAAAAATTAAAGATGGGTGCACTATGGGGTATATGCTTCAAGACGATGCTCTCTTCCCTTGGTTAAATATTTTAGATAATGCTTGTTTGGGTTTAGACATAAAAAAAATAAAGACTAAAAAGAATATAGAATTTGTTAAAAATTTACTTATTAAATATGGTCTTGGGGATTTTTTAGAAAAATATCCTCATGAGTTATCCGGTGGTATGCGCCAGAGAGTGGCCCTAATTAGAACTCTTGCTTTAAAACCTGATATTTTGATGCTGGATGAGCCGTTTTCGGCTTTAGATTATGTTTCAAGACTATCTGTAAGTGATGATGTTTTAAAAATTATAAAACTCGAAAAAAAATCAGTTATTATTATAACCCATGACCTAGCAGAAGCAATTAGCGTTGCTGATAGAGTTATTGTTTTATCTAAAAGACCTGCGAAAATTAAAAGTGTTTATGAAATTAATTTAACTAATAAATCTACACCAATAAATAACCGAAAAGCAAAAGAATTTGGTTACTATTACGACCTACTTTGGAAGGATTTAGATAAAAATGTCTAATGAACAAAAAAAATTTTTAAAAAGTATTAAAAGAAGAAAATTAATTGTGGTTATGTCACAAATATTAATTGTTGTAGCATTTTTTGGAATTTGGGAATATTTAGCAAATAAAAATATTATAAATAGTTTTGTCTTTTCAAAACCTAGTAAGATTATAAATACTATTATTAATTTAGGTATCCAAAATAATTTATTTAATCATATTTTTGTTACTTTAGAAGAAGTATTGATTGCCTTTATTTTGGGTATTGTTCTAGGTTTCTTTGTTGCTATTATTCTTTATGAATTTCCAATGCTATCAAGTATTATGGACCCATTCTTAACTATGATTAATTCACTACCTAAAGTTGCCTTGGGGCCACTTATTATAATTATAGCTGGTGCTAATATAAAAAGTGTTATTATAATGGCTTTACTTATTAACTTAATAATTAGTATAATTACTATTTATAATGGATTTATAAATGTTGATAAGGAAAAATTAAAACTGATCAAGTCATTTGGAGCAAATAAAAGGCAAATACTTTTTAAACTAGTTATACCTAGTTCTTATAATACAATAATTTCTAGTATGAAATTGTGCATATCCATGAGCTTAATCGGTGTAATTATGGGAGAATTTTTAGTAAGTCGTGCTGGTATAGGTTATCTAATTATTTATGGAACACAAGTATTTAACCTAAGTCTTGTTATGGCTGGTATATTAATCCTTTTAATTATTTCTTTCTTGCTATATAAAATTATTACTTTACTTGAGAAAAAGTTAATAAAGGAATTCTAGTAATAGAGTTTCTTTTTAATTATTTAATTTTCTATTTTACACTTATCTTTACATCTTGATATTAATATATACAGAGAATTAAAAAATATTTTTGTAAACTTTATATTTTATGTTATTTTTTTTATTGTTTTGAAAAAATTATTTTGTTATAATCGAAGGGTGCCCTAAAAAGGAGAGGTTATTAATGAAAATAATAATATTAATTTTTTTCTTATTAATAATTTTATTTTCTACTTTATTTATTATTGTTATTAATGATAGTAATGATAAAGATCATACTAAATATCATGGATTTGATATATTTTATGATACTAATTTAGAAAAACATAGAAAGATTATTAAATTACAAAAAAAGTTATTATTAAAAAAGCAAATGAATTTGTTTTTTAAAAAAGGATTTAGGAAGTGATATAGATGTTATTAAAAATTGCTATTATTGTTATTCTTATAGTTATAAATGTTTTAGCTTTTATTTATATGTATAAGAATGATAATGATGAAATAGATTATGATAAATGGTGTAAGATGTTACAAGATGAAACTAAAAATAATATAGCTACTATAAGAAGAAATGAAGAAAGAATAAATGAATTAAATAGAGAAATTGAAAATCTTATTAACTTAAAAAGTAAATAATGCTATAATATTTTTTGAGTGTGATTATTTATGATTATTGATTTAAATTATAATGATACTGATTTTGAAGATAAAATTATTAATTTACCTAAAAATATTAAAATTGTTAATATTTATGGTGATAATATAAATATAACTAATCTTTGTAATATTTTAGAAAATGTTAAAAGTAATGTAGAAATAAAATCT
This sequence comes from uncultured Mycoplasmatota bacterium, assembly GCA_900544625.1. Lineage (GTDB taxonomy): Bacteria > Bacillota_I > Bacilli_A > RF39 > UBA660 > Onthocola_B. The sequence goes on along the minus strand of UQVR01000010.1, from coordinate 31,282 downwards.
AACTATCAAAAAGAAATTGATGATGAATTTTTAAAACGGAATACTTATCAAGGGTTTAATAGAAGTATATTAAATATGGTTAAAAAGATTTGTAATGAGAATATAACTAAAAATGATTATGTTGTTGATATGACTGTGGGTAATGGAAATGATACTTTGTTTTTAGCTAATATTTCTAAGAAAGTATTTGGATTTGATATACAAGATGTTGCTATAGAAAATACTAAAAAGCTATTAAGAGAAAATAATGTTTATAACTATGAACTTTTCAACATTAGTCATGAGAAAATAAATGATGTTTTGAAAGAATATGAAAAAAATATTAAACTAATTTTATTTAATTTAGGTTACTTACCTTGTGGAGATAAGTCTATTACTACGAATCACAAGACTACTTTAAATGCAGTAAAAAATAGTTTTAGTATGTTAAGTAGTAATGGATTAATTCTAATTGTATTTTATCCACATCCAGAAGGAAAAACAGAAGCACAAGTAGTTCTAGAATATTTAAAGAAAAATAAACTAGAATATACGATATATAAAAACACACCAAATATGAATGCCCCATATTTGATAGTTATCAACAATTATTAAATTTACAAGAACAAAACTTAAATTTCTAACGAAATTAAAGTATCCATGTTACCTCACGGTAACACTTTTTTTCGTTTCACCGAAACCTTACGTTTCTCATGCAGACCATCTTCGGATGGTCGCCATTCAACTTTTTTATTTCGTTCTTATCTATATTATACTTTCTTCATATTTATTTTTTCTTTCTGCTAAAAAATTATTATAAATATATCTAGTACTTCCAAAAGTTTTTTCATTCAATACATTTTGTAAATCTGTAAGATGAATTCTTAATTTGTATGCTTTGTAAATTTTCATTAAACCACTCTTTCTAGATAATTTAATTGCAGCATTTGTTTGGACATATATCAAGACTTTTATTTACAAAAAAGTATAACTTTCCTAGTATATAAAGAAAAAAAGTTCGATTATTCCTCGAACTTTTTTATTATTTACTTAGTTTATATACAAATAATGTATTATCAGCATTGTTTGATGCAAAACCTTTATAAGATTTTGATAAGTTAACAATGCTTTCAAATTTATTACTATAAGTAACTATTCTATTTGAGTAATTTACTAAAGTTTTAATGCCTTGTTCATTTAAAGCTTTTGTACCTAAAGATATTTTTGTTGCTCCAGTATTTAAGCTACTTACACCTTTATTTATTTGGGTTGATACTTGTGCTAATTTATTCAAACCAACGCTTAATTCATTTAAACTTGTATTTAATAATGTAACTTTTTCTTGCATTTCTTTAACTTCTTCTAATTTTGTTGTTAAAGTATCAAGTAAGGTATTTAAATCTTCTAGATTTGTAATCATTTCTTTTACAGCATCATTATTAGCAACAAGTAATAATTTTAATTCATAAGTTGATTTAACATTTTTTAATTCTTGTTCTTCTGCTACAGTTAGATTTGGATTATTTTTTTTAATTCTTGCAATCATTTCTGTTTCAGTTTCTGTTGGACTCATTTTTTTAACTTTATATGCAGTTTCAACTCGAGGATTAGTTAGTTTAGTAATAGTTGCTTCATTTTTAGCTTGTAAAACTTTTAAATTTGCAAGTGAACCATCAATATCTTTATCTTCCATCATAGTTTTAGCATCAGTTAAGGTTGTAAGCATTTCATCAACACCATCTACTAACTTAATTGTACCATTTGCTATTTTTTCTAAAGATGAGGCTGCAGTTGCTAATTTTTCATTAAAAATACTTGAATTTGTAAGTAATGTGCTTGTTCCATTTGCTAAATCTTTTGTTCCAGCTTCTAATTCATCCATTTTTTCTCCTAGAGTAGAAATTGATGATGTAATTGAATCCAATTTATCAAATATTCCTAAATCTAATTCTGATAAAACTTTTGGAGAAGCCACCATATAAATATCATTTATTTCAAAATCTGTTGTATTATATGTAATTGTAACTTTGTTAAGGCTTTTAAATTCATTAATATCAGTATATTCATAAAGACCTGGAGCACTTATTGCTAGTAAAACATTACGAGTTCCTGTGTGAGTTACTTTACCATTTGTAACTTCAATATCAGTGTTTGTATCACTATCTATCATGGCTCCTAGAGCTACAACATATGGTGTAAATGTATTATTAGTACGAAGTAAAGAGTTGTTAAGTAAAGATATTTCTATTTTAACATTACCACTTTTACCAATCATATCGGTTGCTTTTGTAACTTTTCCATTTAAATAATACTTTGTAACAATATTTAAAGGTTGTTCTTTTTTAGTTGTTCCGGTATAAAATATATCTTTTCCTTTTGCATACCATGTAACAATATTGTTATCTAATGTAAAGTCTTCACTTCCATTTACATTTATGATGTTTGTTAATATGGAATTATCTTTTATTTCTCCATCTGAATCATTTTCTAGATGATTACTAACAGTAGTCTTTTTTATAGTTCCTGTATAATCCATGTTGGTGTAAATACTTTCTGTTTTTGAAGCATTAACACTAAATGGCATTAATGATAGAGCACTAATTGTTAGAACAGAGGCAACTGTTTTTAAATTTTTCATATTTTTTCCTTCTTTCTTATTTTTAATAATAAATTTATCACATACCATTAATAGTGATGGTAATATTAATATAACTACAAGCATTGATATAACGGCTCCTCGTGATAAAAGTTCACATATACTACCTATCATATCTATTTTAGTATAAGCAGAAACTCCGAATGTTGCTGCAAAGAAACATAATGCTGAAGTTATTATTGATGGAACTGTTAAACTTAATGTTTTTAACATGGCTTCTTTTTTATCTTTAATATTTTGTCTTTCTTCCATATATTTGGTTGACATTAAAATTGCATAGTCAATTGTTGCCCCAAGTTGAATTGTTCCTACTACAATTGAGGCTATAAATGGAAGTTTTGTGTTAGTGTAGAATGCTACAGACATATTACAGAATATAGCAAATTCTATTGTAAGTATCAAAACTATTGGTAAATTAATTTGTTTTAATACTAAAACCATTATTACAAATATAACTAGTATTGATGTATAGTTAACCATTCTAAAGTCATGATCTGCAATTGTAACTAAGTCATTCATTAAAGGCCCTTCACCAGCAATGATACTCGATTTATCATATGATTTAACCAGACTATCGATTTTCTCAATTTGACTTGCTAGTTCATCAGATGCAATTTCATATGTTGAGTTTACAATGATAAGTTGATATTTATCATTATCTAGCATTTTGCTTAAGTCACTTGGAAGTAACATAAAAATAGACGGGTCCATAAGTGTAGATGGAGCAAGAACTAAGTCAATACCTTCAATATTTTCTAGGCTGTTTACAAGTTCTTTGACATCATTTGTCTTAACTTTTTTGTCAAGTAATATTATTTCTGGAGAAACAATATTAAATTTTTCTGCTAAATTGGAATTTGCAACATTAAATGCTAAATCTTTTGGTAAAGATTCATCTAGTTTGTAATATACATCATAATTTTTATTACCATAATATGCTGGTATTAATAAAATTAAGAATGCTGCGATAATACCTTTATAATGTTTAGTTGAAAATTCTTGTAACTTTTTAAATTGTGGAAGCAATACTTTGTGTTTTGTTTTATCAATTATTTTATCACCGACCATAAGAAGTGCTGGGAATAAAGTAAGAACACAAATTAAGCCCCATAAAACACCTTTTGCCATAACTATACCAATATCTGTACCAAGTGTTAAATCCATTGTACATAACGCTAGGAAGCCAGCAAATGTTGTAAGTGATGAACCTAATACTGATTGGAAAGTTGCCACGATTGCATTTGCCATGGCATCTTGTTTAGATATTTTAGGGTTATCCAGTTTTGCTTGTTCATACTTATGATATAAGAATATTGAAAAGTCCATTGTAACCCCAAGTTGCAAAACTGCAGTTATTGCTTGTGTTATGTAAGATATTTGTCCTAAGAAAATGTTTGATCCCATGTTGTAAATAATAGCCATACCAATATTTCCAAGTAGGAAAAATGGAATTACATAAGAGTCTGTTGCTACGAATAAAACTGCTAAACAAAGAATAACTGCGATTGTTACATAAGCAAATATTTCTTTATTTGATAAATCCATGGTATCAATTACCATACTTGTCATACTACTAACTTTTGTAGCATCACCTACTACTTCACGAAGGCTTCTTACAGCTTCAATTGTTGTATCTTCACTAGTTGAGCCATCAAATGTTACCATGATAATTGTTTCATTATTCTTATTTAACTTTTCTGTTACTTGAGTTGGTAACATATCAATTGGAATAAGTGTATCAGTTGCATCTGCGATACTAACAACGGCACTTACTCCTTCAATTTTTTTGATATCTTTTTCTAGATCTAATATCTTTTTATTATTAGAACTATCTACCATAACAAAAGCGTAAGCACCTAAACCAAAGTCATCTGTTAGAACGTTTTCACCTTTTATGGTATCTACTGAATCAGGAAGATAAACTAAAATATCATAATTAATCCTCGTATTTACATATCCATAGATAGCTGGTACTAGTAACAAAAAACTTATTACTAATATAAGTACACTATGGCTTGCTATAAACTTTGCAAATTTTTTCATTTTTTCTCACCACGCTATATATACTATGCTAAATAAATATAAATTTCAAAAGCAAAACTTAATTTTTGTATAATATCCAACATAAAGTTGTTTATTGTACTGTATTTATGCCTATTTGTGTTGTTTAACTTTACAAAAGTAGTTTTTGCTATATAATGTAAGTAGGTGGTTAAAATGTCAAAAAAGGTAGATTTAAGGATTATAAAAACCAAAAAGAACCTTTATGAAGGTTTACTTAGTTTGATGAAAGAAAGAACTTTTGAAGAAATTAAAGTTTCTGATATATGTAATGCGGCTTTAACTAATAGGTCAACTTTTTATGACCATTTCTCTGATAAGTATGAATTACTGGATTCATTAATTAGTGACTTAGAAAATGATCTAGTGGAAAAATTAGAAGAAAATATAAATTATACTAATGCTAAAGAATATTATATGCAAATGATTGAAATATTTTTTGATCATATTAGTAACAATATTAACGTTTATTCTTCAATACTTAAGAAAAATAATAATAGTATTGTTATGGATATGGCAAATGATGCAATTTATAGAGATGTGGAAAATCATATTAGAAAAAGTGATAAAATATTAAAAACAGAAATACCTGTAGAAATAATTTCTAAATTTTATGTAAGTGCTGTTATAAATGTTTGCTTAGAATATATTAAATTTCCAAGCAAATATGAAAAAGAGGATATCCTTAAATATTTGGATACCCTACTTCCTGATAAAATATACTAATTAAAATAACTTTCATCCATTAAAGGAATAATATCAATACCAGGTGTCTCATATGGATGATTTTTTTTGATTATTTCTAAAACTTCTTTTACATTTTCAACATTACATATAACTTCTAATTTTGTTTCTTTTACTTTTTCTAATTTTCTTTTTTTACCAATCGTTGGATTAGCTTTATCATTTGGTTTAAATGTTCCAATCACATTAGTTGATACTGAACAGTCTGTATAATTTCCAATGACTCCAGCTTTAGTTTTACAAATTAATTCTCTTAAATTATCAGTATAATTTCTAGGTACCATCACTACTATTTTAACTTTACTTATGTTTATATTCATTATTATCACCATTTATATTATGTTTTTTCTTAATATTTTTATTCTTTCCACTTAAAAGGGCAAGATATCCATTAAATGAACCAATATCTTTTTTTAAGGCTACAATTTTATCTGCTTTTGACATAATTCTTCCTTCTACAAAAAATGTTTTTCTTAAAGAATAATGGCCAATTTTACCTATATCTGTGGATAATTTAATCATATCTTTATATTTTTTTGGTAACTTTTCATACTTTTCTTTGTTGTTAAGTTCCATATCGGTGTCATCTATTCTTCTTACTGCCAAAGGAAACATATGATGAAGTACGCCATCAATTATAACCATGGCTTTATCCTTATTCTCAAAATATTCTGGATACCATGTTATAGCGTTAGTAATTGCTTCGATTGGATGAACAAACCCATGTTTATTTCGCATTATTTTCTTTATATCTATATTTTGCCATGGCAATTCATATAAATCATGAAACATTGCTATTACTACCGCCAGTTCTATATTTATACTTTTTAATGCATGATTTTTTCTTTTTAGTTTAGTTGCTAATTTATATGTAACTATGGCATCACAAAGAATATGGTCACCGAGCGTTTTTATATCATGATGAAAATAAGGATCACTACATCTTTTAGCAAATTCTTCATGAGTTGCAATAGGTTCAATTATCTTCCATAACTTCTTTGTATCATAATTTGATAATTTGTATTGCTTGGCAAATTCTTTGTACTTTAAATAAACCTTATCTTCTTTCATCTTTTTTCTCCGCATTAATATTATAGTACAAATTTATTTTATTAACAATATTTGTTGAGTTTTGCATATATAATTTATTATTTTTGACGTTTTTATAAACTTTAGTTTTTTAATAAATCTTTGGTTGTAGCAACATAATTATGTTAGATTATATATAAAATCAGAAATAACATAAAATTTAGTTAAAACTATATTTATTTAACAGTTTACCATTACATATCGTCAACAAAATAACGTATAATATTATTATTTATTAATATCTCTTCTTTTCTCATTTAACTTTTAGGCATGGTAATTATTTAAAAGTGTCTTTTTAACATACTATATCCTAAGGGGGTTAAATAACTATGAACAATTTGGAAAAAGCACAGAAAAAAGTTAAATGTGCAAAATTGGATGGGCCAATTTATACTTGCATGCCAATTCCTGGACCTACAGGACCTGCTGGTCCTGCTACTATTGAGGTTGGAGAAACTTATACTCTTAATTCCAATCAAAAAGCTAGAGTACAAAATAATGGAACTAATACCAATGTAGTTTTAGATTTTTACATACCTAAAGGTAGCGATGGTAATGGAGATAAAATTTTAGTAGGTAAAACAGAAACTTTAGATGCTAATGCTAGAGCTAGAGTTGAAGATACTTACGATGGCAAAACTCACACAATAGATTTTTATATTCCACAAGGTTTTGATGGAATAAAAGGTGAAAAAGGAGATATTGGACCAACTGGACCTCAAGGACCAAGTTTAATAGAAATGGCGTATTTAGCAAAATTTATTGATAATTTTACTAATGATGGTATTGAAGTTAAAGAATTTGGAAATCTTCCTTTAACGAGGAAAGAAATTGACAATAAAAATATTGTTATGTTGGAAAACGATACAATAAAATTTAGGAAAATTGGACATTTTAAAGTGTCATTTAAAGTTAACGCATATGTTAAAAAAAATGATACTGATTTTGATGCTAATAAAGATTTTGTGGCTTTAGGTTTTAAACCAAAGGATTCTGATAACATTTATATTGGAGCAAGCGCATTTATACCTGATGAAGTATCTAGAGAAATAACCGCAGATGGTATACTTGTTGTTTTAGATACAAATATCGAATATAATCTAGTTAATTTATCAAAACATAGTATATATTTAAAAACACCAGATTTGAAAAATATTAATAGTAATTCTTATTTTGTTAATTCACCAGTTACGATAATTATAGAATATTTAGGAAATTAATTTATATAATTTAGAGAAAGAAGGTATAATTATAAAAAAAATATGCGTATATGCAATATGCAAAAATGAAGAGAATTTTGTAGATAGATGGTATGAATCTGTAAAAGAGGCTGATGGCATATTTGTTCTAGATACTGGATCAACTGATAAAACTAGGGAAAAGTTAAGAAAGCATGGAGTTGTTGTTAAGAAAAAAATAATAAAACCATGGCGCTTTGATGTTGCAAGGAATGAAGCATTAAAAATGATTCCTAATGAATATGATATATGTATTTCTCTAGATTTAGATGAAATAATGGCTCCTGGTTGGAAAGAAGAAATTTTAAAAATTTGGAATGATGATATTGATAGATTAAAATATGTTTATAATTGGTATATTGAAAATGATATTCCAAAGATAAGTTTTTACGCTGATAAAATACATAAAAGAAATGGATGTAAGTGGATATATCCAGTTCATGAAGTACTTAAGTTCGATCATGAAGAAAAGCAAATCTTTACAGATAATATTGTAATTAACCATTATCCAGATAGAGAAAAATCTCGAGCAAATTATTTACCTTTACTTGAGTTATCCGTTAGAGAAAATCCTTTAAATGATAGAAATATGCATTATTTAGGAAGAGAATACATGTATTATGGAAGATGGAATGATGCAATTGATACTTTAATTAAGCATTTAAGATTAGAATCTGCCACATGGAAAGATGAAAGATGTGCATCTATGAGATTCATTTCTAGATGTTATAAAAATTTAAACAGATATGACGAGGCGGAAATGTGGTTATTAAAAGCAATTAAAGAAGCTCCATATTTAAGGGATCCGTATACGGAAATAGCCTTACTTTATTATACCTTAGAAGATTATAAAAATGTTTGTAAATATGTTATTAAAGCTTTAAAAATTAAGAGTAATCCTAAAACGTATATGAATGAAGTTTTTAGTTATGATGAAACATTAAATGATTTACTATCTATAGCTTACTTTAATTTAGGGGATTATAAAAATGCTATTAAGAATGCTAAATTAGCTTTAAAAATAAACCCTAATAATGAAAGAATTAAAAATAATTTAAAAATATTTGAAAGCATACAAAAAGCTGAAGATTAAAAACCTTCAACTTTTTAATTATATTTTGCTAACTTGATATACTTCTACATCAACATTTGTTTCTTGACCAAATAAGTCGATTATAATATTTAATCTATTATTTTCAAGATCGATGTTATCTACTTTACCAGTCATACCACTGAATGGTCCGTCAACAATATTAACAGTATCTCCAACTTGTAATTCTGATTCAACATCTACTCTACTCATACCCATGTTAGCTAGTATTCTATCTATTTCTTGAGGAAGTAATGGAGTGGGTTTTGCTCCTTTTCCACTTGAGCCAATAAATCCAGTTACTCCAGGTGTATTTCTTACAATATACCAAGCTTCATCTGTCATAATCATTTCAACTAAAACATATCCTGGAAACATTTTCTTAACTTTTTCTTTTTTAACTCCATCTTTGACTTCAACTTCAGTTGTTTCTGGAACTATTACACGGAAAATATAATCTTGCATTCCCATTGATTCAGTTCTTGCTTCTAATTTTTCTTTTACTTTATTTTCATGTCCTGAATAAGTATTTACTACATACCAAAGTTTTTCCATTATGCTAACCATCCTTTAACTACTGATAATATTAAGTTCAATAACATAAATAAACAACATAATATTATACAAAATACAATTGTTGAAATTGTGTATTTTAACACATCTTTTGCTGTTGGCCATTTAACTAATTTAAGTTCTTTGTTTACTTTTTTAATATAACTTTCTTTAGGACCTTTACTTACTTTTTTTGTTTTAATATTTTTTTTCTTGGCGTCTTTAGTAACTTTTGTTACTTTTTTTGTTTCTTTCGCTTCTTTTGTCATAGTCTAAAAAACCTCCATTTAAAAAAACACTTTCGTGTTCATTTATAATATAGCATAATAATACCTAAAATGCAAGTAATTTAGGTTAAAAATTTTTAAGTTCTCTTTTTACCTTTTTTCTAATTGACCTAACTTTTCGATAGATTAAATAATAATCTTTCTTTAATGCAAGTGATATGTCTTTACAATTTAATCCGTTTACCATTAATTTATAAATATTTATCTCTTTTTCATTCAGTCTTTGTGTGATTTTATTATTCATTTCTTCTAAATTTTCATTTTCACATAGTATTTCTAAAGGGTCTTTTGCATACTTATTATCACTATTAAAATTATCCATCATGTCTTTTATATATATTATAGAATATTTTTTTCGTTCTTTATATTCCTTAATAATTGTTTTTTTTACTTTTCTTTCAATTATTAAGCTAACATAGGTGTTAAAACTTGCACTTGTTTTGTTACGGTAATTTTCTAACGCATTATGATAAAGTGCAAAACACTCATTATATAAATCTTCAAAAGATATATTTAATACTTTAATAATTGGTACGTACTTTTTAAGAATCAACTTAATTATTATTTCATATTTTTGGTTTAACATATTTTCTGCTTCTTCAACTTTTTCGTGAAAAAGCATTAAAAGTTCTGAATCACTTACTTTATTCATTAGCCCCCATATGATATATAAGAATACTCGCTGCTACTGATGCATTTAGACTTTCAACATTTTGATTCATTGGAATACTTACTAAAACATCACTTTCTTTTTTTACTAGTCTACTTACTCCAGATCCTTCGTTTCCTATAACTAACACTCTTTTAGTGCTATAATCTATTTTTCTAAAGTCTTCTCCTTCCATTGATGCTGCATAAACAAAGTAACCATCTTTTTGAAGTGATTTTATTGTTGCTACTAGATTATTTACCATTATTATTTTTACATAATTTATTGTTCCTACACTTGTTTTTACTACAACATCTGTTACTCCGACACTTCTATCCTTTGGTATTATTATGGATTTTACCCCTACGGCGGCACAAGTTCTAATGATTGCTCCAAAGTTATGAGGATCTTCTAAATGGTCTAATATTAAAACTAAATCGCCTTCTAAATCTTTTAATGTGTAATAATCATAATCAAATGCTTCGATAACTACTCCTTGATGATTATATTCACACATTTTATTTAATAAGTGATTATCAACAAACTCGTACTTTATTTGATTTTCTCCACAATATTTACACACTTCTTTTCTGGATGTAAATACTTTTTTGATTTTCTTTTTATCTAGTTCTTTTAAAACATTCATTCCGTATACACGCATTTTTTATTCCTCCTTTAGCTCATAAATTTATTATAGCACATAGTATACCTTTTGTATATATAATTTTAATTTTAAATTAAAAATGCTCTATTTCCGTTTAAAGATAAAAGAGCATTTGTTATCTTATGGTGCTGAAAGTAAGGCTTGAACTTACGACCTATGCGTTACGAGGGCATTGCTCTACCAACTGAGCTATTTCAGCAACTAATATTATTATACTACAAATATGAAAAATAACAACTTTAATTTTATATTTTTACATGTTAAAATATTGACAGGTGGTATTATGTTTAAAAATACATTAGATAATAAAAGATATTATACTTTAAATTATTTTTTTAAAAAGAAATTTGGCCAAAAAGTATTTAAAGTACCCATAGATATTAATAGTACATGTCCTAATCAAGTTAATGGTGGATGCATTTATTGTTCTAATAAGTCTACTGCAAGTATAAGCGATGGAAACTTGGATATTTTAGAACAATTTGAAAATGGTAAAAAAATCATGGAACAAAAATGGCCAGATAGTTTATATATCCCTTATTTTCAATCTGGCACGAATACATATAATGATAAAAACTTGGTTGAATGTTATGTTGATAAGTTGTTATTATTACCTAAAGTTGTGGGAATAGATATAGCTACTAGACCTGATTGTTTAACAGAAGAATGGTTAGATTATTTAGATGAACTAAATAAAAAAACTTTTTTAATTGTCGAGTTAGGTTTACAAAGTAGCAATAATAATACATTAAATTTTATTAATCGTGGTCATAATAGTGAGGTATTTAAAGATGCTGTAAAAAAATTACATGAAAGAAACATATTTGTTGTTGCACACATTATAAATGGTCTTCCTTATGAAGTTAAAGAAGATATGTTAAATACAATAAAGTTTGTTAATGATTGTGGGATTGATGGAATTAAAATTCATATGCTTTATGTAGCAAAAAATACCCCTTTAGCTAGTATTTATGAAAAAGATAAATTTCATATTCTAACTAAAGAGGAATATATCGATATTGTTTGTGATCAATTAAGACTTTTAAATCAAGATATTGTTATAATGAGAATAACTGGAGACCCAACTTTAGATGAGTTGATTGCTCCGGATTGGCTTATAAAGAAGTTTGTAGTTTTAAATGATATAGATAAAGAAATGGTTAAGAGAAATATTTATCAAGGGGACTTGCTTTAGTCTTCTTTTTTTAATATTTTATAAAATTTATCAATTATTTTTTCTATTACTTCTTCTTTATTTTCTTTTCTAGTTTCTTTTGTCACTTTTAATGAATCGTTATAATTTGTATTTTTATCTTTATTATATATGCTAAAGTAAACTGTGTTATTATCACCAGATAAGTTATGAGGATCTACTCTATTTAGTTTACCTGTTATACCTATTCCATAATTAGAATTGGTAAATTCAGATATTTTTTTACTCATTTCTATGGCAGTTTCTATGCTATAAACTGAATATGTATCAATTATATCTTTTGGTACACCCATTTTTATTTTAAATTCATTTGAGTAAGTTACTGCACTAAATTTTAGAATTTCACTAGCTCCCGGGATATTTGTAATGGCATTAGCAAGAGCTCCACCGGTACAAGATTCCATCGTGGATACAGTTTTATTTTGTTCTGTTAATATTTTTACTATTTCTTCTATTTTCATAATAACCTCAATCAATACTTACTAGTTCATATAGAGTTGTACCTAAACCTAGTCTTTGTGCTTCTTCCACAATATGAATTGCATTTTTATCAAGCATTCGCATCCTTAAAGCGTTTGCACCATTTTCAGTTAAATTCATAATAGTATCATAACAACATTTATCTAAAGCAACTGGGTCAAGTGATGCAAATATTCCTATATCTGCAATTTCTGGATTTTTTGGATTATTATCGCAATCACAATCTATTGAAATATTATTGGCAATGTTTATATAAACAATATTTTCAGGATTGAAGTAGTCCACGACAGATTTATCTGCTTCAGCCATACTTTCTAGAAAATCATCTTGTTTAGTTTCTAATTTACAGCATTCATCTGGTACAGTTGTCTTTCCTGCAGAATGAATCCACGCTTTACCATTTTTGGAAGCAACTCCGATTGACATATTCTTTAGAGCTCCGCCGAAGCCAGCCATTATATGGCCTTTAAAATGAGATAACATTAGCATTGAATCATAATTTTTAATATGACTTCCAACATAGTTTATGCCATTTAAGTGTTTTCCACCATTTATAGGAATTTTAATTTCTCCATCCTCATCCATAATATCGCATGGAGCTATATCATAAAAACCATGGTCTTTGATAACTTGCCAGTGATCACTTGGATTCATTCTTTTTCCAGCATAAGCTGTACAACATTCTACGATTGTACCATTTAATTTATTTACTAAAGCTTTAATTAAATTTGGATTTAAAAAATTATGTCCACCAGGTTCTCCGGTAGAAATTTTTACTGCAACTTTACCTTTTAGTTCATGATTTAAACTTTCATAAATTTTAACTAAACTTTCGCTTGTTATTTCTTTTGTAAAATATACTTTACTTTTCATTATATCAATCCTTTCATGTATTTATGATAATATAATTTTGAAAATATGTCTAGGTGGCTTTGTAAGTTATTATTAATGAGTTTATCATAGTTCAACAAATGGTTATGTTAGAAACTATATTAACACCCATTATATAATCACAAAAAAATGACATTTTATTTTGTTACATTTTACAAATTAAGTGGTTTTTATGCATGCTTGAAATATAAAACTTTTTATTTAAATAATTAACTAGTTTGGTTTTATTTACAATTTATTATAGTCTTATCTAATACAATTGACTTAAATTATAATTTTAGCAATAAATTAATTATAAAACTTTACAAAAATATTTTGTCATTTTCTTACATTTTATTTTACTATTTACAAAAAAACTTGTTGTACATTCAGAAATTTGTTTTCTTCAAGAGGCGACTAGGTTTCATATTGTCAATGTTTATAAAATATAAAAAGTCCTTTATTTATAAGGGCTTTTATGTATATTAGTTTATTTAAGTTTATTCAAATTTATATGTTTTTAGGTACTTTAAGCATCTAATTACGTACCTAAAAATTAATCATTTTCATCATAATTTAGGAATAATATTTCCTTTGACTTAAATAATTTTTGTGGATTAATTGTTCTTATAATATCAGTTAAATTTTTTGTAATAAAACTTTTTCCATATATCTTTTTTGCTTTAGTTGATTCTGACATAGATATAATTATATTACTTTGACTAAAAGATTTTAATTTTTTGACAAAATCATAATGATTAAAATTGCAACTAGTGTATAATTCCTGTTTTTGGCTAACAAGCTTATCATCAGGTATATAAGGTGGATCACAATACATAAAGCTATCATTTAAAATTCCTTTTTTAGATAGCTTATCTAAAAATTTATCATAACTTAAATTGTAAAAATGAACATTTTTTATTAGTTTTGAAATTGTTAATAAAGAAGCTTCTTGAACAATAAATTTTTCTTTTCTACCAAAAGGAACATTAAATTTTCCAGATTTATTTTCTCTGTAAACACCATTAAATCCAACTTTCATTAGAAAGTAGAAATATACAGATTTGTTTTCCTCAAAATTATTGAATCTATCTCTAATTTCATAATACATTTTTTCTTTGTCTTCATTATCCATATCATTATATTTATCTGATAATTCTATTAAATCAGTAATTAGCTTTTTTGGTTTTGATTTTAACATTTTATAAAAATCTATTATGTTACCATTAATATCATTTACATAAATGTTTTTATAATGTAATGTTTCCACATTGTTGTTTAAAACATTAATCATAACAACGCCCGATCCAAGAAAAGGTTCTATATAATTTTCTTTATCTCTTTTAAATGATTCTAGCATATCGTTTAACACACGTTTTTTTGAGCCAGCCCATCTAATAGGAGAACTTAAAACTTCATCTTTCATTTTAATCCCTCTTTATTCATTTATTAATTCTTCATATAATTGCTTGTATGTATTAGCATATTCTTCGCTTATTTTTTTTGTGCGCTCATCTATTTTTTTCTCATAATTACTAGTAGTAAATCCATATTCTAAAAATGATCTTAAAAATGGCTCAGATACAGCATTTTGTTCATATTTTATCAATTTTTTATCAACACTAAGTTGACCATATTCATCAATGTTTACTGGAATACAATTACCTATTTTCATTGACACATCATTATTTTCATCAAATAGCATAAAATGCTCAATTGTCATATCAACATTAATATTTCCTTCTAAAAGCATAATTATTTGCTTAGCGTGTTTTGTATTATTATGGTCAATTTTGATTTCTTCTATTGTTTTTGTGATATGTTCCTTAGAATGCGGTTTTAAATTATCATTTAAAAATTCTTTTATAATATTTTTATAATCTTTATTTAAAAATAATTTTCTTGCTATACTTTTAAAATCATTTCCATATTGTGATGGACTTGCTTTATTGATTGACATTATTTCTTGATGCATAAGAATAAATTTTATAAATTTTAATATTCTTGAATAATTATTTATAAATAATGTACGCTCTCTAGTATCTCTAATATGTAACAATGGTAATAGAACTACATCAAATTGTTTAAATTTAGCTTTATCCAACAATTGTAAATAATCGTCTAGGCTATTCAAAGAAATATTTCCGTCATATATATTATTTAAATAATTAGTTGAATGATTATAAACAGCCAAAGCACATCTACACATGCCATTTTTTTGCTCAGACTCATAACAAAAATTATCATAATATTCTTTAGCACTTTGCAGATTATTAACATTTTTAATTACGTTATCAATTTTTTTATCTTTGTTATTTTCTAAATATACATCATTAAAATTATCAAAATACCTTTGTGCATTTTTTTCAGAAATATGGTTTATAGTCTCAAACCATCCCTCTTTATAGTACTCTATTCCGTTCATTTCATCATAACTTAAATACTTAAATAATTGACTTTTTAATATATCTACATTTTCCAAGCTTTTTCCTTTTGTGTTTAAATTAACAAACATATTATGTGCATCAGTTTCGGTCTGTACAAATTTAATTTCTACAATAATAACATCTAATAATTTTTCCATTAGTAACTTAGGATCAATATCATTATCTTTTATTGTTTTATATGCTCGTTCATACTCCTTAACTTCGCGTCTTGTTCTATATCTTTTAGCTATATCATCATTGTAAATAAATTCTAATAGGCGGCTATCATCACTTGGTGCTCTAGTTTCAACCTTGATTTTTTTACCGTAATCTAAAAAAGTAAAATCTTCATCCAATTCAAATTTGTTTTTTAAACAACATAAAACCAAAAATGAACTTATAATTCTTTGTTGCCCATCAATCAATTCAACATTCGAAGAATTGGGAAGTGTCATTATATTTCCAATATAGTATTTATTATTGTTATATATATCTTTAATAAATACTTCCATATTCTTATCTTCCCATGAATACCCTCTTTGATATAAAGGTATAATTATTTTTCCATATTCATCAAAATAATTTTTTAATTTATAATCTTTTGCTTCAAGCATCTTTTTTGTTTCTTGTTTTATCACTTCTTCAACCATAAAACCTCCTATATACTAACTATTAATCAAATCATCCACATCTTCCAATAAAGGCAATAGTTTTTCAATTTTATCCACAATTCTTTTTTGTTCTTCTATTGGTGGTAAAGGAATTAATAATTCCTTAAGGCTCTTTGAATTCAATGTATTTCCTTTTATAGCACCTTTTGTATCACCATATTTTGTCATAAAAGGTAGAATTTTCATCAAATAGTTTTTTAATATTTCTGAATCATATTTAGGATATATTGATATTATACCTTCATTGTGAAAGGCATCAATATTTAAAATAGAACATTTGCCAACTGTTAATTTAAAACTCATAATTAGTGTACCTTTTTTTGAGATATTACCTTTAAAAACAGCATCAAAAGCTTTTTGAGATATATATTCTTTTGTTTCGTTAATATAACCATCATCAATCATATCTGATATAGAAATCCAACTATAATCTTTACCCCAATAGGTAGAATCCGCTCTAGCTGGAGTTTTACCAATATTAAAGCTGACTAAATCGTCAAATCTAATCCAGCTCCAATTATCAGGAATTGAAAATGGTATAACTTTAAAATCCGTTTTTACATTATGTTTACTAATCTCTTTAATATCATCAATTATAACATTAGCATTTTCATCATTATTTTGGACTGATAATTTACCGAAACAAGCACTTTGAATAATTGATGTCTTAAAATCAGTTGGAAAATTTAATTTTAAATTTTTTATTGATTTTTCAATCGGTGCCAGCTCATCTAATTCTGAAAATAATTTGTCTATTTTATCAACTATTCTTTGTTGCTCTTCTACTGGTGGAATTGGAATAAGTTTATCCACTATCATTGGAACTGTTAATTGTTTAATACTTGTTCCTACTCCTGTTTCAATAAGTAATTCAAATACTCTTTGCAAATACTTATAATTTATTTCATCTGGCAATTTAATAACAATTAATCTGACAATAGGCGTAAAAGGTCCAGTACGAATTTTAGAAAAACCTATAGTACCTCTACCTGCTACAGTCAAAGCTTGTTCAAGTTCTGTAGCAACATCGGTAAAACCAACAATTCCATCATTTGTTTCTCCATTAGCTATTACCGGAATGTTATATACATCGGTTTTTGATTTAGAAAATCTCTTTGGTTTATCTCCACCAGCATATATATCTAATGAAATATCTTTTAGTTTAACCCATTTCCATGTGTCAGGAATTAAAAATGGAAAATCTTGTTTTATAGATTCATTATATTTAGTTAACTTTGTTTTATATATTTTTTTCTTATCTTTTACAGATTCTAACATTTTATCAACAGATGTATCACTTGCTTTTTGTTCGCTTAGCTTACCTGAAATAGCATATTGCAATATACTCTTCTTTAATTCTGATACAATCATGTTAAATCACCTATTAATTTAATAATATTATTTAATTTTTCATCTAATTGTTTTTCTAATTGTTCACGTTTTTTTATAAAATTATCCATTGTTTCCATAGGTGTTAAGATTTTTTCTTCTTCTATTGGATATCCACATTGATCTAAATTATAATTAATACTTTCTAACTTTTCAATACTATACCTTTTAGATTTCCATGTTTCAGACATTGATTCATCTTTTTTCTCATCTTTAATTTCAACTCTATTATTCCACCAACTTATTATTTCTTCAAAATGTTTTAATGTAACAGGTTTAGTTTTGCTAAATGCCTTGAAGCCATCTGGCAAGTCCATTCTATAAAACCAAATTTCTTTAGTTGGACCTGTTTTATCGAAAAATAATAGATTTGTAGCTATTGATGTATATGGAGCAAATATAGAGCCAGGCAATCTAATAATAGTATGTAGATTACATTCTTCAAGAAGTTTCTTCTTTATTGCAACTTTAGTATTATCTGTTCCAAATAAGAAGCCGTCTGGAAGGACAATTCCTACCCTGCCATTTTGTTTTAATCTATATAATATTTCTATCATAAATAAATCTGCTGTTTCAGAATTTCTTAATTCTGTAGGAAAATTTTGTTGAACTGATTTTTTCTCAGTTCCACCATATGGAGGATTCATAAGGATAACATCAAATTTATCATCTTCTTCATAGTCTCTTACATTTTTTTCTAGAGAATTTCCTCTTATAATATTTGGCTCATTTATATCATGAAGAAGCATATTTGTAGTACATAACAAATATGGTAATGACTTCTTTTCAACACCATAAAAAGCTTTTTTTAATTCTTCATTTGAAGACGTGTCTTCTGCACTTTCTTTCATGTGATTAAGTGCTGATACTAAAAATCCTCCTGTTCCACATGCAAAATCTGCAACAGATTCTCCTATTTTTGGATCAACCATTTTAACAACAAAATCTGTTACAGCTCTAGGAGTATAGAATTCTCCTGACTTACCAGCTGATTGTAAATCTTTTAATATTGTTTCATATATTTCATTAAATGCATGTCTTGTTTGAAAATCAGTTAAATCTATTTCATTTAAAACATTAACAACTTGTCTTATTAATACTCCATCTTTCATATAGTTATTTAAGTCCTCAAACACTTCTCTAACTATTCTACCTCTAATAGGAGTTGTTTCATTTATTTCTAATTCTTTTAATGCGTTAAATAAATTAATTATAAAATTAGATAATTCATCACCAGTCATAGCTTTTCCATCTTTATTATCTGGCGCCCAATTTCTCCATCTATATTTTTCTGGAATAATTGATCTATAATCATCTTCTAATATTTCCCATTCTGATTCTTTTGCGTCATATAGCTTTAGAAATAACATCCAAACAATTTGTTCTATTCTTTGAGCATCACCATTTACACCAGCATCCTGACGCATAATATCTTGTAGTCTTTTTATCATTGTTCCTATGTTCATTCATTCTCACTCCTAACTGTATAATAATCTTTTAACATTGTTTATCATATTTAAATATTTTTCTTTTCCACCAAATAAGTTAACTATTGGAACTAGTCCACCAAATTTATTAAAGTTTTTAACTTCTAATAATCTGATATTTTCAAGTTCTAATATTCCTTTATTTTGATATACGCTTAAGATTTCATCAATAACATTTTTTTGACTTTCATTATATTGATTAATTTCTTCACTTTCTTTTACTTTTTCTACTCTTTCTTCTTTAGGTACTACTTCTTTATCAAATGCGACATTACTTAATAAATCAAATATATCAATATTATCATTTACTTTATCAAATAATGCATCAACCATAACACCTTCTCCTAATAGAAATTCAACAAATTCTTTTTTAGAATCGGCTCTAAGCCACTCTTGTTCAAAGCCTCCATAATTTGTATACATTCTCTTAAGATTCTTCTTAGAATATTCCATAATTGATTCAGTTATTAATTTACCATCTGCATCATAATATTTGATTGTTTCATTTAATATTGAAACATCAACACCATTTATATATACTTTCTTAAATCCTTCGTCATCAACATCACCACTTATTGGTAAATTGGGTTTGTTATCATCGATTCCAAAAGATTTAGGAGTTTTTGGTTCTTTACCATCTCCACCATCAACATCTAATACCATTTCAGCAGGTCCATTGAAGTTTGGATCAGCAAATTTTTCAGAATTATTTCTAAAATCCATTATAGTAAAATATTCTTTACCTTTGCTTTCGTATAATCTAGTACCTCTACCTATAATTTGTTTGAATTCTGTCATTGACTGAATATCTTCATCTAGTGCAATTAGTTTAACTGTTTTAGTATCCACACCAGTAGTAAGTAATTTAGAAGTTGTAGCTATTACTGGATATACAGTATTAGCATCAATAAAATCATATAATTTATTTTTACCTTCCATATCATTACTTGTTATTCTAACAACATAATTTGGATTTTGTTGCATCATATCTGCATTTTCATTTGCTAATGCATTTCTCATTCTTAAAGCATGTTCAGTGTCTACACAAAATACTATTGTTCTTGAATATCTATCTGTTGCTTTAAGGTATTCTGTAATTCTTTTAGCAACAACTTGCGTTCTTTCATCTATTACAATAGTTCTATCAAAATCATGGACTGTATACTCCTTATCCTCTACTTCATATCCATCTTCATCTAGTTTCCCTTTTTCAGGTCTATAACCTTCTAAGTCTTTATCTAAACTTACTTTAATAACTTTATATGGTGCTAGGAAACCATCTTCAATTCCATCTTTTAAAGAATATGTATAAATTGGTTCACCAAAATAATTAATATTTGAAACATCATTTGTTTCTTTTGGAGTAGCTGTCATACCAATTTGTGTAGCACTATTAAAATAGGTTAATATCTCATGCCAGTTTGAATCATCTCTGGCACTACTTCTATGACACTCATCTACTATAATTAAGTCAAAGAAGTCAGGTTTAAATTGTTTATATATTTGTGCTTCACTACTTCTTAATTGATGATATAAGGACATATATATTTCATATGATGAATCCATATTTCTATTTTCAACTTTTGTCATAACTTTTTGGAAAGGTTTAAAATCATTTTGCATTGTTTGATCAATAAGAATATTTCTATCAGCAAGATATAGTATTTTCTTTTTTGAACCAGACTTGTATAATCTATGGATTATTTGAAAAGCAGTAAATGTTTTACCTGTTCCAGTAGCCATTACTAAAAGAATTCTCTTTTGACCTTTTGCTATCGCTTCAACAGTTTTATTAATTGCAATTCTTTGATAATATCTTGGAGTTTTATATGCACTCATAAAATAATAAGGTTCAGTAATAACTTTTAATTGTTCCTCAGTTAATTCCTTTTCTTCTACATATCTATTCCATAACTCTTCAGGTGTTGGGAATTCTTCCATAGATAATTCTCTTTCTTTACCTGTTAACCTATCATGTTCATAAAACTTAGAACCATTTGAAGAATATGCAAAAGGAATATCCAAATCAACTGCATAACCTATTGCTTGTTGAATACCATGCGCTTCAGTAACATTATTGTCCTTAGCTTCAATAATTGCTATTGGTAAATTTGATTTATATGATAACAGATAATCAACAAATTTTCTCTTACCTCTAGTAGCAACATTTTCTCTAACATTCATTTTGCCGGCAGTATAATAATACTCACATCTAACTTGAGTTTGAATATCCCAGTTAGATTTTTGAATTGCTGGAGTAATATATTTAATTTTAATATCTTCTTCACTTAATTCTTTAATACTTACCATACTACTCACCACCTATTATTTTTTTTAAAGAAACATTATCTTTATTTTTCCATTCAGTATAACCATTTGCATTTCTACCTAGAATAGCAATCGCTGCCATTGAAGGTGATGAAAATAAATGATCATTTATATATACATTATCTACTAAATCTGTTGAACTTCTTTCTTTTTCAAAAAATCCATTTAATGAAGGTGATAAACTTTCAAATACACCTTCTTTAACTTTAGATCCTTTTAAAACAACAAATCCTTCATCTGTTAACATACCATGTGCATATTCAATGCCATTATTAGTTAAATGAAGAGTTTTATCTTCTTTATCATTTTTATCAACTAAACTAATAAATAATTTATATCCAAACATATTGGCTATTATTTTTATTTTAGATATAAATTTCTCTGCTCTAATTTCATCTGCATTGCTTAAAGATGATTTAGTTGGATTTGATTCATTTTTTATAATATATCTGCTTGCTTTTCTACTCATCTCATATAGTTCATGTTCAATGTATTTTATATGAGCTTTGTTTAATGAATTATCTTTACTAACGAATACAATACACTCATTCCAAAAATCTTTATTTTTGTTGTGTTGTGATAATCTATTATAAATATCCTCTGCTTCACCTATATATGCAATTTTTTCTGCAGTATTTTCATCATCTCCGAACAAAATATATACTCCTGTATTATTTATATATTCAAGTGATGATGCTTCTTTTAATTTATTTCTAGGTATTTTATAACTAATTCCAAACCAATCATCAACCGAACACTCTATAATTCCATTAGGGTTTTCCTCTTCTAAAATAAACTGTAAAACTTGCTTATTCATACTTACCTCCTGTGACACTATGACATTAACTATCGGTTTAGTCTACACCTATTTCTAGTGTCATTCTGTCATTAATCTAATATATCGCTGACTTTAATATTGTAATATTCAGCTATCTTTCTAACTACCTCATTATTTAGTTTTCTACTACCTTTTTCATACTTATTATAAGTAGAGATCTCTATTCCTAAATAATCTGCAACTTCTTGTTGTGATTTTTTATTTTCTGTACGATACTCTTTTATTCTAAATCTAGCTCTTGCTTGAACTCTTTTTTCAGCATCCTTTAATACATCTTTAAAACTATCTCTAGGTTTTCCTACTATTCCTTTTGATTCAACAGCATCTAATCTATAATTAGTAAAAAATAAATGTTCTCTTATATCATCAGATTTAGGCACATTTTCAAAGAAATAATCAACATGTATCTTGTAGAAATTTGCTAATGCTTTTAAAACTGAAGGTGGTACACATCTGTCTCCTAACTCATAATGCTTATAAGTAGATGCATTCATACCTAATACTTGGCAAATTTCTCTTTGCTTATATTCACGACTTTTTCTAATAGCAGCCATATTGTTTCCAATAATAATATCCATTTGTTTTCTATTTTCCATGAATATCCTCCTATTCTCTTCTTGATATCATTATAACATATTATTTCCATTTTGGAACATTTTTAATAAAAAAAATTAATAAATGCATTATATAAAATGAACAAAATAATAATGAATAACAGATATGAGGTTTGATATATGACTGCAGTTGAAACATTATAAATATTATCTAAACAATGGTGTACTTTACAAAACTTAATGAAATTAACTAGTCTTGGTAGAAACTCAGCACTTAAAATTAGAAAAGAAATAATAACTGATCTTACAGGTCAAGGTTATAAACTACCATGTAATTTAATACCAGTGTGTGAAGTAGTTAATAAACTAAATATTAATGTTCCTTACCTTAAAGATATGGCAGAACTTGAGAAATAAATGAAACCTATAGAAGAATTAAATATAACCATAAAAAAAGATAACATTATTGATGGAATAATGAAGGCAAATGGATTATATTGCTTAGTTGCAGAACCAAAAGTTGGTAAGTCATTTTTAGCATTATAGCTTTCCAACTCTTTGATAAATAATAAGCAATTCTTAGGATTCAAAACTAATCCCACATCCGTCTTATACGTTAGCACAGAAATATCAGAATTACAACTTAAAGAAAGATTAGAAATAACAGGATATACTTTTAAACCTAATTCATTCTTCTTTGTACAAAAAGATGAACAACATAAATTATGTATTAGATATGATTTATTATTAGATTTAAAAAAATTCTCAGAAACCTATAATGGAAGATTTGTAATTATAGATATTATGTGTGGAATAGATTATGGATATGAAACTGATATTAATAACTATAATGATGTTATGAAAAGAATGTTTGATAAATATAGAGAACTATCTAAAAATATAATTTAACATTTCTTCTAATACACCATTTAAATAAAGAAGGTAAAACATTAAGTAGTACAGGTATTGATGGTAATATGAATGGTATATTAACATTAATCAATAATAAAGATAATACTTATACTTTAAAAATAATTAATAGAGACTTTGAAGAACAAAATCTTAATCTTATAAGAAATGATAAACTTGAATTTGAAATTATTAATGAAGATAATACTGAATTAGATTTTAATTTATCTGCATTTATGAGATATGTAATAAAAAAAAAGAAGTTATATTTAATTCAGCTGAAATAGTAGCTGAATTAAATTTATTAATTACCCCTTCTCGCCTTGGAAGATTATTAAATAGTAATATTAAAAGATTAGAGCAAGAAGGAATATATGTTGAGTTAAATAGAACTGCTACATCTAGAAATTATAAAGCTAAGTTTATTGAACCGCTTAGTTTAGAAGAATATGGTTTTAGAATTTATCCTAACTCACATTTTGGGCTATGCCCTAGTGAGATAAGTCATAAAATGACTAATTATAGTGGTATAATAGATGTTGAGGTGATAATAATGGCCGAAAACAAAGAAACTAAAATTGATGGTTATATAAAAATGCCAAACAAGGAAAAAGCTGAAAATATAACCGAAATATCTAACATAATCGAAGTGACTAATAACCTTGGCAAAAAAACAAATGAAGCAATGATTAAAGCAATGCAACCATTAATTGATGCAAGCAAAAATATTTCTCAATTATATATAAATCAAGCAATACAAAGTCAAAAACTATTCACTTCAATGATAGAACCATTAACAGAATTTAGTAAAAAAATCACTGAATTGTACAATCCCATTATAAAGAACATTTCAGAAAACATTACTAAAATATTTGAAAAAATAAATTTTTCTGCATTGGATTTTATTTACAAAGAAATTGCTATTAAATATTTATCCAATGGTTTTTATCCGTATAAAAATACAAATATAAAATATGAAGAATTAGTAGATACAAATAACAAAATAAAACAAATAAAAATTATTAAAGAAGGCGTAAAATTAGATATTAAATCCCACCAAAAATTATTATTAAGTTTTTATCCAAGTTACAAAAAAGAAATTAACGAAATATATAAATTATACAAAGATCGAAATCATAGATTATGTATCTTATCGTTAATTAATTTAATTTCAATAATTAACAACTCCCAACTTGAATATTTAGATTTTACTCAACGAAACAAAGTAAGAAATAAACTATTAGAAAAACAAATTATGAAAAATAAGGAAACAAATTATCTATTATTCTCACAATATATTGAGGATGATGACTTACTTAACGCTAATCAATTGTTAATAAGCTATAAAGATGAGCCCCAAAAATATAGTAATATTCCTTACAACAGAAATGCTATATTACATGGATATTCAAAAAAATTTGGAACAGAAGCTAACTGTTTAAGATGGTTTTCTGTTTTATTTAACACATTAGAAATATCTGAAAAATTTAATGAAATTGAAAATCAAACCAACAACCATTAAGGTTGTTTTTTCATATAAAGAGGTTGATATATGTATGTTGGAAAACAAGTATTAAGATTTATTAACAATTATAAAACTAAAGAGTTATATCTTATAGGTAATGAAATGAATAGAAGAATTGGTACAGGTAATTATGATTCTGAAAGAACTAAATTTAATGTACATTATAAAGATATTAATAATAATAATTTATATCAAGAAGTTAAATCTATTTTAGAAGATAGAAATATAGAATGTTCTCATAAAACAAAAACAAATATACTAAATGGTGTAACATTTACAAGTGGCCCAGAGTTTTTTATGACTCTGGGAAAATCATCTATGAATCTATTAAAGGCAACTTCTTAAATAATGATCAGTTTTGGAAGGATTTAGGTGGTAGAAATTAATTTGCTAATATTCAAGATAAATTTAATAAATATATAACTTCTTGTGGTTTTAAATTAGATAGAGGTAATATTGGTTCTAATAAAGTTCATCAAACTAAATTAGAATATAAGATTAATGAATTAAAATCAGAAGTTAATAATTTATATAAAGATATAGAAAATTATAATATTGAATTAAATAAATCTAAAGAAGTTTTAAAAAATAATATTAAAAATAATAATTTAAATATCAAGAAAAATATTATTGGTTATAATTCTAAAGATGTTGAAAAGTTAATTGACTACTCTAACGATTTAGAAAGATTAAATAACATAAATAAAAACAAATTAGATTCTAATGAAAACACTATTAATAGATTATCAATAGAAAATAATTTTTATAAAAATAACAAAGAATTAATTGATAGTAAAAAATATATTTATAAACAAAATATAGAATTAAAAAATAAAGATGATGAGATTGATTATTGGAGAAATGCTTTTAAAAAAGTATCTAATGCTTTAGATATTAAATTAAATAGAAAACCTATGAGATATGTAAGTGATTATATCGGCTTAGCTGATTCAATTAAAACCGCTAATAAACTTAATAAAGAAGCAGAAGAAGCTGCTGATGAATTTCATAAGTTATTTGAATTATAGAAAGGATGTGATATTTATATCAATAAGACAAGCTAAAATTAATGAATGTACAAAAGATGGTAGAAGCTGGTATGTTGATTTAACTTTTAAAGATTTAATACAAGAACACTATCAATATCAACAAGATAAAGTCAAAGTAACTACTCTATCCAATTATAGAAATATGATGGTATATTTAGAACCATTAGAAAATATTAAATTAGAGGCTTTTAATATTAGACACTTTGAAATGTGGAGACAATTTATGAATAGTAAACCTATTTCTACTAGATATAAAAATGGTGTTTATAAATACTTAAAAGCATTAATGAATTTTGGTACTAAATGGTATGATATTAATTTTGTAAAAGTTTATAATAAAATGACAAACTTTACTAATCCAAACGAAAGAAAAAAAGAAATGTTATTTTATACATTAGATGAGTTTCAAAGATTCTTATCAGTCGAAACAAATTTAAAATTTAGATGTGCATTTCAAACTTTATTTTATTGTGGACTTAGAAATGGTGAATTAAGATGATTAACTTGGAATGATATAGACTTTAATAGAAGCACTTTAACTGTTAATAAAAACATTGTTAAAGTACCTGACCCTAAAACTGGTAAACCTTATACTGTTACTAGTCCTAAAACAAGTTCAAGTTATAGAACTATTCCTATTCCAAATTTCTTATTAAAAGATTTATCTGATTTATATAATGATGACGCTAACTATTATGGCTTTAGAGATTCTTGGTATGTGTTTGGTAATATTGATCCATTAGCTGCTACTACTCTATTAGATAGAAAAACAAAGAATGATTTTATGGCTAGAGTTAAAGATATTAGAATTCATGATTTTAGACACAGTTGTGCATCTTTATTAATTGATAGTGGTGCTAATATAACTTTGGTAGCAAAGTATCTTGGACACACTAAAATTGATGAAACATTGAACACTTATTCCCATATGTATCAAAATAAACTTGATACTATTGTTAATATTATTGAATTACAAAATAGTAGATTAAATAATAATGTTATTGAAACTAAACCAACAATTTTATTAGAGCATAAAAAATCATTACCTGAACCAGAAGAATCATACAATTATGAAAATTATGAGGAATATAAAATAGTTAAAGCAAAAGACAAAGATGACCTAGTCCTTTAATTGGACTAGGTCTCTTTTTTTATTATATTAAATATTTCATTTGCTGATGCATTGACACTTTTTGCTCTTTCGTTTATATTCATAGCAAATTGCCTACAATTATAATTTTGAGTATTAAGTAAAATTATTAATTTGCTTTTAGCTCTAGTAGATGCTACATAATGATTATATACACTTTCTATGTTATTTAAGGGATAATCTGCTGCATTTATTATTACTTGTTCAAATTGCAGTCCTTTTGATGTATGAAAAGTTAAAGAGATATTTGTTTTATTCATATCAATTTTAATTGCTTTTATGTATTCATCCTGTGTAATAGATTGATAAAACAATTCAAAATGTTCTTCTGAGATATTATAATCATAATATATTCCAAGCTTCTTTATCTCATTAAACAAGCTTTTTTTGTCATTATCAACATAAAGCTTTTTTATTTTTTTTAGCATCATTTTTATATATTTTAATTCTTCATTATTATCTATACCTCCAGGAATTTGTTGAAAAAAATCATACTCACTAAAAGCTGGCTTTATTAAATATTCTGATAATCCAATATACAACCACGAGCTATTAGTAGTTATTTCTCTAATTGGTATTAATGGAATATAGTTGCATTCAATGCCATAATCATTTATTATTTTTGCATCATTTGATGCATTTGTTCTTGAGAATCTTAGCAAAGCAAAAGGTTTTGATTTATCACATTTATTTAAAGCTGTTATTAGATTTTCTGTTTCAGAGCTGCTCATAATTATACTTACATCTTGTCTATCAATATTATTAAAATCTACTAATGATTGTGTTTCTGCTAATAAAATATTTGAATAATTTTGAATAGACTTTGTTGAACGAAAATTTTTTGTTAATTGAAAATAATTAAACTCTGTGTCGTGTATAACATTTTCAAATAGTTCAGGTTTAGAATTTCTCCAAATATAAATAGATTGCTTTGTATCTCCTATAATAAATAAATTTATCTCTAATATATTTTTTAACTTCATAAACAATTTATGCATTTCATCATCAGTATCTTGATATTCATCTATACATATAAGTTTATATTTAGATTTTAAATATTTTTGACACGCTATTGAATTATCTAAAATATAATTTGCAAGTTCAAAAATAAAATTTAATTTAGGATTTTTATAAGAACCTATTATTCCCTTATTTAACAATAATCTAATGCCATCATTATAAGATTCGAACTTTTGATTATAATCTGTCGTATAGGCTTCAATATTACATTCTCTATTACAATCTTTATAAAAAGGAGTAATTATCTCATCAAAAACAAAGCCATTATTAGTATTAACATATACTTTTTCAGTTTTGGCTGTTAATCGCTCTTTGATTTCATTAGTTGCCTTAATTGTAAATGTAATAGCGCCAATCATTTTGTATGTGTTATTAGATGAATTTTCAAAATTTATTTTTTCAATAAGTGTTGCTGTCTTCCCCGTACCAGCATTGGCACTTACCACAATATTTCCACAACATTCAACAATTTGTTTTTGTTCATCAGTTAACTTAATTATTTTAATCACCTCTTTATATAAAAAGTTTTAAAATTTCAAAATTTTTGCCATTATATATTTTTATACAGTCTTCATCAGTCAACAAATTGATTAATTCAAACATTCTAATTTGCTTTTTTTCTTGTAAATATTTAACTGAATTAGTTTTGTTTAAATATTCAACAAGCTTTTTATGCAATATTTTATTCAAATCGTTTTCAAGATCAACTTCTGATAAAAATATCTTATAATCTTTTCTTATTGAATTTATTAATTTTACATTATCTTTAAACATTTTTCTTTTAACCGCAACTTCATTTTTATAATACTTAATATTTTCTTCGCTTAATACTTTAGTACCACATAATTTATTACAACGCCTAAAACCAAGTAAAATATA
Source organism: uncultured Mycoplasmatota bacterium (assembly GCA_900544625.1). GTDB lineage: Bacteria > Bacillota_I > Bacilli_A > RF39 > UBA660 > Onthocola_B. The sequence continues at coordinate 1,485 of UQVR01000010.1, read as the reverse complement.
CTGTTGTTCATCTTTGCGTAAATCATTATCTGTTTTTATTGCATTAAAAATTTTAAGTTCATCTAATATTGTTTTATATTTTTCGAATCCTATTCCGTTGACTGGTAATATATATATTCCTTCTTCTTCATAATTAACATTAATTGCTTGAAAAACTCGTTCAAAAAGTAATTGCTCTGATGGTCCCTCAACGAGTAATACCTTAGAAGAAAATAATGCTTCTGATAAAGATTTATTTAATATTTTCTTATGTTTTTTAAAAGAATCTGGCACTTGATATAACACGCTTGGTGTTAACATTTCTCTATCCTTATATATTCTTATTAAATTTGTATTATCTATTTCATATATAATATATGGAGAATGAGTCGTTAAAAACACATAGTCATAACTTTCTGTAGAAAATAACACTCTTGATAATGATATTTGTAATGTTTTGTGCAAATGATTTTCTGGTTCCTCTATCAAATATAAAACTATTTTGCTTTCTTTCTTGTTCTCATTTATTAAATCATATAAAGAATAAGTTAATATTTTTTTTCGACCATCTCCCGCAGTAGGATAATCATTAACATCATCGATTTTATGTAAATATGGCACTAAATCAGAATAAAACCCTTTTATAGCAATCTCGGATTTAATAGAAATTTTTAGATCATCTTTTTTATATTTCTCATATTTTGGCATTATTATTTCCTCAAATTTTTTTATTCCTGATAGTTGAGAAATATTATTATTCAAATCATTTATATTTTTCTTTATCTCATCTATTTTTTCTTTATCAATTTCTTCATCATTTATTATAAATGTCTTCAAATTTTTTTTAAATAATGAAAACAAATCAACATAAGAATCAATATATGTTACGCTAAATATTTTATCAATTTCAAAAGAATAACCTTTACTTACCATTTCAGCCAAATTTTCTATATCATATCCCCAAAACATAGATATATCTCCCATTCCATTTTCTTGATTGAAAATAGCAGTAAATTTAATATAAATTAATTCAGTTTCACTTAATAGATTTCCTTTCATGATTGCTCTAATTTTTTTATCATCTTCTGAATCATCACTTATATCAATTGTAACAATAATTTCTATTGGACAATTGATATTCTTTTTATAAAAATCAGTTTCAACAATTCCTTTCTTTCTTTGTTCATTATCAAATAAAAATCTTAATGCGTACAAAGCATTAGTTTTTCCCACATCGTTTAACCCGAAAAAAATATTTTTATTATCTAAATTAATTTCACTATCATTAAAATTTCTAAAATTTTTTAAACTTAATTTAGTAAATTTCATATGCTACCTCCTACTAAAAAACGCCACTACAAAAACCTATTAAATTAATAAGCCTGTACTAGCGCCTCTTCTTTTAATTCTCTTTATTAAATAATTCTTCTACAATTAAATCTTTTGAATGTAGATTATTATTCTTACCTAATAATAAATTTTCATAAAATTTAATTAAGAAACTAT